>JAHJNE010000277.1 GCA_018820995.1 Gammaproteobacteria bacterium
AATGCAATGAGAATTCTGCTGGCCGAAGATCAAGCGATGGTGCGGGGCGCATTGGCGTCGTTAATTACCTTAAGTAGCCCGCATCAGATCATCGAAGCCGCCGACGGTGATGCTGCACTTAAGCTGTTAAAAACCGATAGCTTTGATTTATTGCTGACTGATATCGAAATGCCGGGCCGCAGCGGTTTAGAGTTGGCGGCCTGGCTGCAGCAACAAAAAAGCCCAACCAAAGTGGTGGTGATCACGACCTTTGGCCGCAGTGGTTATATCAAACGCGCTCTGGACTGTGGCGTCAGCGGCTTTTTACTGAAAGACGCACCGGTCAGTGACTTGCTGTCGGCACTGGATAAAGTGATGTCGGGCAAACGGGTGATCGATAGCGAATTAGCGTTATTGGCGCTTGGCGAAACCGACCCATTAAATGATAAAGAGCGCCGCGCCCTGCGCCTGGCGGGTGAAGGCAAATCCACCGCCGAAATCGCCGGTTTGTTATTTATCGCTGAAGGCACAGTGCGCAATTATTTATCCGAAGCGATGGCCAAACTAAACGCCGCCAACCGCATTGATGCGGCACGGATTGCACAGCAAAAGGGCTGGTTGTAGGGTAGAAGCAATACTGATAAGTGCCTGTTCGTGCAGTGATTTCACCATGATGCTGTGCCTGATAAAGGCGCGTGGTAAGCATGCATGATTAGAACAAGGCTTTTTATCAGCCAATGCCATAGTCAATCAGGGCAGGCATCGTATCTGACTGTTTCACTCTTTCTGTGTCCAAATACAGCTTCATTATTACCTAATTGCCAAACAGGTATGCTAACTTGAACGGCTAAGAGCCACATGGACAAGTGTATAAATGGATGTTCTCACGTTAAATTTCGTCAACCTCTACATAGCGTTGGCCGCCAGTTCAATGCTGTGGCTGTTATACCGGACTGAAGCCAAACCGCCATACCTTCAATATTGGACCTTCGCTGGCATTTTTTTGCTGCTTAACGCTTCGTTAGGTGTGTTGTTTTTGACGACAGACCAGATGCCTTATTGGTTAGCACCCGCGGGGGCTAACACTTGTACGATCGGCTTTCATTTGTTGCTTTTGGCTGGGTTCTGCCGGCATTGGCAACGACCGATAGCGCTATTTTGGCTGGTCGGCGTGGTGATGCTGGTGTATGCGACCAATCTCAGCGACTTTGCTCAGGCTTCGCTCAGCAATCGCCTGCTGTTAAATTTCCCTGTGATTGTGAGTCTTAGCCTATTGAGCCTGGTGTTGTTGCTGCGGCATTGGCAAAAACCACTTCACTCTATTTACCTGATGTTTGCACTAGCGTTTGGCTTGAATGCGGCACAGTTTAGCTTGCGCTGGGCGGTCGTGGTGGCCAATCAGCTGCATCTTGACCTCGGCATCAGTGAACAACTGCTGCATAGCCTAGGTTTTTTTGGCTTGGTTGCTTTTGAGCTGGTGATTTTCAGCGGCTGTATTTTGCTAGTCAAACGGCAGCAACAACTGGCGCTGCAGCATGCTTCAGAGCGTGATCAGCTCACTGGCATTTTAAATCGCAATTCGCTGGAGCAAAAGCTCCATGCCGAGGTGCAACGGTGCCAACGTGCAGGGAAATGCTGCAGTTTTATCATGTTTGACATTGATTATTTTAAGCAAGTTAACGACCGTTTCGGCCACATCATTGGTGATGCAGCTATTTGCCATGTGGTGAAAGTCACCACAGAACAGCTGCGACCTTATGATTTAATGTTCCGTTATGGCGGCGAAGAGTTTTTGGTCTGTTTACCCGAAACTGCAGCGGCCGAAGCCGTGCACATTGCCAATCGGATCCGCAGCCACATCGAACACAGTACGCTGGCGGATTGCCCACAGGCACAACTTACGGTCAGTGTTGGCGTTGCCAGCGGTGGTTTGCATACCCTTTGGCATCATTTGGTTTCCGAAGCCGATCAGGCGTTGTATCAGGCAAAACATAGTGGCCGGAATCAAAGCTGCCTGTTTAGTGCGCCACAGCCAGCAGGTGTTTGTTAACCGAAGGCGTTGGTTTACTGCGGACATTAGTTGATAGCCGATACAGGTTGGTAAGTTTATAACGGTATGGGCTGGTATCACCTCCAAGTGCGCGACTAGTTTGCTGATGAACAGTACAATTGCGGTGTTGAACAGCAACATAAAAACCAACGCCAATCTAAGCTCGTACTCAAGTTCAAATACCTGTCAAATCGCTAGACGATGCATGCATTTCAAATTATTTTTGCAAAGGCAACAACAGTCCTTCGCGCTTACTTTCAAAAGGTTTTCATGAGACCACATCGGCCAAGAACTGGCCTCAAAGGCCAGTCGCAGCAAGTGCAGGATTTACAGATCTGGCGGTTGCACCAAAAAATCGTCGAGAAAATTGAACAGCAGCCAGCCTTGTGCCAACAGGTGCAACAATGTCTGGAAGTGCGGCTAGCTGCCGGGCAAATGCGGCACGCTGAATTTTTGTATTGGAGTTGTTTGTTGCTGGAGGCTGCGCAACAGCAGCAGTTTCGCGACGGCGTGTTAAGTATGGAGCCACATGTCTGTAAGTATCGAAGACGCACCCCCTTTGTTGGCATTCTGACCGAGCAGGAACGACAACAGATCCTTTATGGGGAGTTGGGTTTGGCTGAGTTGTCTGAAGCAGACTAAATCACCTTAAACTGCAGTAGTAACTAGCTGCACGATGTGTTTGCGAACTGGTAGCTCGCGATTCATTTTCAACCTGCGGTTGGCAGGTCTTAAGCTGGCCCTGAAGGGCTAAAACCGATGGTTTCAGGCTGCTCGACAGCGCTTGTGCTGAACAGTTTTAGCTGATCCGAAGGACAGGGCACAGCCCGTGTAAAGCCCGCAATAAAATCAACCGTTTGAGGCAAATCGCTCAAACAGTGTATTTCGGTCACCGCGTGATTAAAACCTCAAGCCATTGATTTTAAAGCTGATCGCTTCAAGGGGAGCTGTGGGCATCGTAAGTATTTTCGTCTGGTATGAGCGAGTTGTTGTCGCTCACACCAGGGGCACTCAAAATAACGAATGTCGACTTTGCCTTATTTGCGGACATTCGTTTTTTCGTGAACTCAACACATTGCCAAAAGCATCGGAGAAAACAAAGCCGCAGTTACAGGGCTTTTTATTTCATGCTAATTTCTAGTATCAATTTCTTCTTTTCCAGTAGAAATATAGACTATACAAGCATTGTCTTCATGACCTATGTATTTGACAGTCATGTTTTTACCAC
>JAHJNE010000278.1 GCA_018820995.1 Gammaproteobacteria bacterium
CGCAGAGTTTTGCTCAGGGCTTACAGATTTTATCCGCTGCTAATCAGCAATATGACAGTCGTGGCAATCCATTTCGTTTTCTGGCCGATGAAGGTCAGGCGGCACTTGATCATCACAGCAGCCATCAGGATGATTTGCACGGTCGACTGCCCCTCTCCGACTGGCTGACCTCAACCTTAAAAGGCGCGATTGAACAAAGCTCTGAGCAGATGCAAAAAGGCTTGGCGGTACTGGCGTCGGTCGGTTCGACTGCACCTTTTGTCGGTTTGTTTGGCACGGTTTGGGGCATTTACCATGCGTTAGTCGGGATTGGCGCCAGCGGTCAGGCAAGTATCGACAAAGTAGCAGGTCCTGTTGGCGAAGCCCTGATCATGACCGCATTTGGTCTGGCGGTGGCTATTCCGGCGGTGCTTGCTTATAACGCGCTAAGTCGCGGTAATAAAGGCATTATCAGCAAACTCAATCGCTTTGCCTTTCAGCTGCATGCCTACTTTATGACCGGCGCTGCGCCAAAATCGGCGCACCTAAAAGCCAGCGGCAAAGTGGTTGAGAACCCGGTGCAGGACGGCAAAACATCGTTTGAGCGTACGACAACCGCAGAAATTAAACCGCTGCGATCAGGAGCATAAACATGGCATTTGGTGGTGATTTTGATAACAACGACGAAGTGATGAGCGAAATTAACATGACTCCGCTGGTCGATGTGATGTTAGTGCTTTTGATCATTTTTATTATCACCGTGCCGGTGCTGACACACTCGGTGGAAATTGACTTACCCCGCGCCAGCAATCAACCAAATGAATTAAAACCCACCACGGTGCAACTCGCGGTCGATGCTGCCGGTGAGGTGTACTGGAATGAAAGCAAAGTGACTGCCGCTGAACTCACCGCCAAACTGACAGCAGCCGCTGCGGCCAACCCGCAGCCAGAAATTCATCTGCGCGGCGACCGCACTGTTGCCTATGAACATGTGGTGAAAACTATGGCCGCGGTGCAGCAAGCCGGTATTCTCAAACTTGGTTTTGTAACTGAACCCGCGCCTTAGCCTGGAGCTGAAGCATGGTGTTTGCCAAACGGTGTCACTGGCTAAATGCACGCTACATAAAAAGGTGCCTGCCCGCCAGTCACAAAGGTAACGGTCTGAATGGCTTCGCTTTGTACATAGTCTGTTACAGATTTATACTGCCGAAGCGGCAAAATTACGATAATCTGAATTTATCCATTGTTGCCAAATCCATAGGAGACTGACATGGCGGAACAAGGTTCAGGCGGGAATGTCATCGCCGCATTATGTAGTTTTTTTGTCCCGGGACTAGGACAACTCGTGCAAGGACGGTTGTTGGCAGCCATTTTATTTTTTGCCCTGTGTGGCGTTGGTTATTTTTTATGGTGGCTGGTCGTGCCGGGGATTATCGCCGGACTGGTGCACTTGTGGGCAATCATTGATGCGGCGACTTTTACCAATCGTCGATATTAACCCGCAAACATAGCCGTCCTCAGTATCACGACCCGGAGCCAAAACTCCGGGTTGTTTTTTTAATTTTTTGAACGTTTTTTTCTAACTCTTCTATCTAACTCGGTTGCCTACTTCTGTTGCCTTATTCTGTTCACTAGGCCCTGTCATCCATTCGTCATCCTTGCGCCTGCAAATTGTCATCTGCCGACCTTAGCCTATTGCAACATTCATTCGAAAAACTACAGGAAAAGCTATGAAAATCAGTGTAATCGCTGGCGCAATCACTTTGTCTTTGTTGCTGCATGGCTGCAGCTTAGACGGTGACGATGGCAAGAACGGCAAAGACGGTGCGAACGGCAATAATGGCAATAATGGCAGTAATGGCGCCAGCGGCTTACAAAGTCTGGTTAAACAAAGCGCTGTCGCTATGGGGCATGTAGAGTGCCTCCTTGGTGGCACGCGCATTGATAGCGGGCTTGACAGCAATCAAAACAAGCTGCTGGAAGAGACTGAAATCTCGCAAACGAGCTACCTTTGTCAGCCGGATAATTTTGCCAAGTCTGGCGAAAAACTGCCTTACAGCGTATTACGCAATGACATCCCAAATGGGGCTTTACCAGGCGCGACGATGGAAATTCGTAACGGTGGTTTTGGCTCAGACATGACCGGCCACCCCACCAAACCGATGCAGTTTTATGCGCTGACCGACCGTGGTCCCAATGCCGACTATACCGGTAGCCTCGGCGCCGGAAAAATGTTCCCGGTGGTCAATTACGTGCCACGCATTGGCCTGTTTGAAATTCTGCCAACCGGCGCTATCCGCCAGCTACAAACCATTTTACTCAAAAGACCTGATGGCAGCCCAATCAGCGGTTTGCCCAACCCTGCCGGTTTAGGCGCAACCAATGAAATCCCTTATCTACTGGATGGTTCAGTAGCAAGACAGGATGTAAGTCAGCCTTATGATGCGGTGACCAATCCATTCCTGCTTGATCAATACGGTCTTGATCCGGAAGGTCTGGTCGCGATGAAAGACGGCTCGTTCTGGATCAGTGACGAATATGGCCCGCATATCGTGCATTATTCAGCGCAAGGCATAGAGCTTGGCCGGATCAACCCATTTAGTGCAGACAGCCGTAATACCTTTACTTTGCCAGCTGAATTTGCCAAAAGACGCGCCAATCGCGGGATGGAAGGGTTGAGTATCACCCCGGATGAAAAATATCTGGTCGGCATTATGCAATCGGCGATGGCCAATCCAACCAGCAGCACCAATAACAGTGACCTCACCCGTATCGTGATGGTTGAACTGGCCACTGGCGCTATCAAGCAGTATCTGTATAAGCAGGAAATTAAACAAAATTCCAACTCAGCCGTCATTGCACTCAGCGCCACCAGTTTGCTGGTGCTGGAACGTGATGGTTCTTTTGAACTGAAAAAGCCAGGCGCGATGAAACACGTCTACAAAGTGGACCTGAGCCAGGCGACTGAGCTGGAACACGTGCAACCAACGGTTGATCTGGTGCAAGATCCATTACTCGGCCTGACCATTGCAGGTCAAAGTCTGGAACAGGTGGTGATGGCGAAAGGTTGGGATGGCTTAGCGGCTGCGGGAATTATGCCTGCCAGCAAAAAATTAGTGGTCGATATGGTGGCCTCGGTGAACTATCCGCACGATAAAATGGAAGGTCTGTGGCGGATAGATGAACATCGGCTAGGGGTGATTAATGACGACGATTTTGCTACCTGGGCGAACAAAAGCACACTGGAGCAGAAGTATCTGGATCTGTCGAACAGTACGATCGATGGCAACACGTTGTATATCATCGATAAGCTGGATTTAAAGCCTTAATCACGATAGTCATCTGACTAAAACGGCCTGCATTGTCGCTACCATTGTAACTTTGACCGTTACTATGATTGTTACTTTGGTTGTTACTACGCAGGCCGTCTTCAGATTAGACTTTTTTAACAAACTCAGACTTGAGTTTCATCGCGCCAAAACCATCTATTTTACAATCGATATCATGGTCGCCATCGACCAATCGAATGCCTTTGACTTTGGTGCCAATTTTAACCACCAACGATGAGCCTTTTACTTTTAAGTCTTTGATCACCGTCACCGTATCGCCATCCTGCAACAGGTTCCCAGCTGAATCACGGATGACTTTTTCACCCTCAGCGGCATCAGCCGCAGCACCAGGTTGCCATTCATGGCCGCACTCAGGACACACCAATTGGCTGCCATCTTCATAGGCATAAACGGAATTACATTGTGGACAAGGTGGTAACTGGCTCATCTGAGGTCCTTTGGGTGATACCCTTAAAAAAAGTGTGGCATTATACATTTTTGACTACTGAAGTACTGCCATTTATGGAAATAACTGGCACTTCCATAGCATTTATCAGGCTTCAATAGACATAACTAGCCGAAAAATCAGTACAATACGGCAACATTTCGGGTTTGAAGGTGAGTATATAAATCATGCATTATTCAGTGAGTGAGCTTATCAAAGCCGATTTATATCGTTATTACGGAAGATACAGTCTCGGCCTATTACTTAAAAATATGTTGAACGCCAACCGAGGATTTCGCTATTCGTTCTGGCTACGCCTTTGCAACAGCAGCAACCTGCTCGTTAGAACCTTTGCCAGACTGATGCACCGGCGACTTTCGACCCGTTATCAAATACAAATTCCACCCAATACCAAAATTGGCCCAGGCTTGTATCTGGGACATGGCACCTCAATCATCGTCAATGAAGCCGCCGTGATCGGAAACAACTGCAATTTAAGTCATTTTGTGACTATTGGTTCGAACAGTCATCAAGCAGCGATCATCGGCGATAACGTGTACATTGGCCCCAATACTTGTATTATCGAACATGTAAACATTGGCAATGACGCGACTATTGGTGCCGGTGCAATCGTGATAAAAGATGTACCCTCTGCAGTCACCGTTGCTGGTAATCCGGCCCGAATTATTTCTACCAAACAACCAGGCCGCTTTGTGCAAAATCGATTCGAGAACAGCGTGCCATGATCCAAATTACCAATACCATCACCATCGACGACGCTGAATTAGACTGGCAAGCCATTCGGGCCAGCGGGCCTGGCGGCCAACATGTCAATAAAACCTCCACCGCCATCCAACTGATTTTTGATATCAAACAATCGTCGTTGCCGGAGCACTATAAAAGCGCGTTATTACAAAAATCGGATCATCGCATCACCGCCTCTGGCAAAATTGTGATTAAAAGTCAGCA
>JAHJNE010000279.1 GCA_018820995.1 Gammaproteobacteria bacterium
ATGATTTCGATGGGTAAAAACTGAAGTCGCAGTCTAAAACCACAATTTGCGTTCAGACAGCCATTTGTGTCGGTACGATGTTCATGATGCTCAATGAGCAATGCGACATTTTGTTACGACGATGCTTGGTTAGTGCTTGGTTAGCTTGGCAAATGCTCATGACTGTCTATCGCCGCATGATGCAGCTGCCGGTTAGTGGCCAATTTATGCGACAGCCATAACAAACTGCTGCGCGCCATTAAGGCAATTACCGCTGCCAGTCCCAACATCCACAACATTTGTTCCATCATCGCATGCCAGGCGCTGGACACCGCACTAAAACCGGTATCTTGTTTCAGGCTGATTTTGATATAACCAAGCAATTGCTCACCTTGATATATTTCCTGCACCATTGGTTGCAGCGCTACATTGTGTTGCGGCGCATAAAGTAACCTAGCGGGCTCACTATCCGGTGATTCGCTTAGTCTGACACCATTGGCGTCATAAACCACCACATCGTGCAGATAAGGGTTCGATGCCAGTTGCTGCGTGAGTGCGGTTAAACCATCGAGTTGGTCATTTTCAATAAGATATGCGGCTGTTTGTGACAAAGCTTTCAGGGTTTCGCGCATCAGTACTGAGCTTTGTTCAGCAAACAGACGTTGTCCTTGCTGATTACTGTCGTTCCACCATTGTAATAAAGCTAATAAACCTAAACCGGCTATTAACAGTTGCACCCAGCGAAACAATTTTGCAGATTTTTTTGGCATTTTTGTCGGTATATTCGTCATATTAGCTGCCTGAGCCCCTGACAGAGGCTGAAAAATGTCGGTAGAATGCCATGGTGTTTAGTTGATGTACAGGTGAAAGGGTGGGGTTTTTTGAGCAGTGGGAGCAGCATCAGCCAGCTCCGGTTTTGTTAGAGCAAATAATTACCGCACATGGGCCCTTAGTTGGTTCTGTTACTGACAATGGCTTTCGATTACAAGCTATTGAAAGTCAAAATCAAAATCCCATCGCCAGCATTCGTTGTTTTGGTACTGAACTAAGTGCTATGCAATTGTGCCAACTCTTAAGATTGGTCGCACCGCAGACGCCGATCCTGCGCCTGTATCAGCCACATCCTGCGCTCGGTGCGGCAATTGTGTTAGATTTTACGGCGCCACTGCCAGCTGAGATTGCTGTGCTAATTCGTGAATTAAGTAAAGACTGGTCAGTTGAAGTGGTTTATCTCAGTGAGTTTGTCAGTTTGTCTAAGCCAGGTTTATTGGTGATGGACATGGACAGCACGGCAATTCAAATTGAATGTATTGATGAAATTGCCGTGTTAGCCGGCGTTGGAGCAGAAGTTGCGGCAGTGACTGCCAGAGCGATGAATGGCGAGCTCGATTTTGCGCAAAGTTTGCGCCAGCGCGTGGCCACTTTAGAAAATGCCTCCGAACAAATTTTACAGCAAGTGTTGGATGCAATACCACTGATGCCAGGTTTAACTTCTTTAGTCAGTCATTTGCAACAACAGCAGTGGCAAGTCGCGATTGCATCGGGTGGATTTACGTTTTTTACTGATGCTTTAAAAGAGCGGCTTGATCTTACCGCGACATTTGCCAATGTGCTTGAAATTCGTGATGGTCGGCTCACCGGGCAGGTGCTGGGTGACATTGTTGATGCCAATCGCAAGGCGGCTGTTATTGCTGAACTTTCTGCCAAGTTTGGTATTGATGAATCACAAACCGTCGGCATCGGTGATGGTGCCAATGATTTACCCATGCTAAAAGCCGCTGCGCTTGGCGTTGCATTTCATGCGAAACCATTGGTACAGGCACAAGCAAAAGCCGCGATCCGCCAAGGTTCTTTGTTACAGTTACTCTACCTGCTAGAGCCTGCGTTTTGATGAAACATCAGCAAAGTTCAACCTTTTTGGATTTAACCGATTATCAGCTGCATTTAAGGCGGTTAACACCGCTACACATTCAGCATGCACCGGTGTTGATGTTGCATGGTGCGATTGAAAATGGCCGCATTTTTTATAGCCATCAAGGCAAAGGTTTGGGCTGTTTCCTTGCTGATCAAGGTTTTAGTGTGTATTGCGCTGATTTTGCCGGACGCGGTAAATCGCATCCAGCGGCATCAGCAGACTTTGATCACAGTCAGCATCAGTTGATTTGCCGCGATATTCCGGCACTAATTGAACATCTATTTGCGCAGTATCAACAGAAGATCCATCTGGTTTGCCATTCCTGGGGCGGTGTGGTGCTGGCGGCCAGTCTTGCCAGATTTCCGCAGCTTTGCGCAAAAGTGGCGTCTGTCAGTTATTTTGGTACTAAACGCCGGATCAGTGTACAAAGTTTGGCAAAAACCATTCAGGTGGATTGGGTCTGGAATCGCATCGGCCCCTGGTTGTGTCGGCGTTATGGCTATCTACCAGCGAAAAAGCTTCGTTTGGGGGCCGACAATGAGCCGAGCCAGTTTTTACTCGATACCATTCAATGGATTGGTAGCGAGGCGTTTACCGATCCGACCGATCAGTTTGATTATGCTGCTGCGGCCAAACATTGTCCGTGGCCAGCCAGTTGGTTTTTTGCGGCCATCAACGATAAGGTACTCGGGCATCCGACGGATGTGCAGTTATTTATGGCAGAGACTCAATTGCTGCAAGCCAGGTTTAGCTTACTAGGCGCGCAAGTAGAGAGTGTGCAAGGCGATAGCTCAAAAGCCAATGCCTTACAAAATAATGATGTTCATGGCTACGACCACATCTCTATGCTGACCCATCCCATGGCGCAACAGGGCCATTTTCTGATGTTGGCCGAGTGGATGAAAGATCAGTCAATCTGAGGCCGGGCGGCAAACACCCTGTGTCAGCCGCGGCCATCTACAAATTCCCTGCCACATTTGGACGGTGAGATTATGGATTGACACCCATTAATCCGATGCTTCAATACTCGCGACAAACTGTCGGCGTTTTGCATGCTGCGCCAAAATTTGTTCGGCAGACACGCCATAACGTAATAGAATTTCATCACTAATATCAATCACATCGCCGACACCGACCACACTCCATAGTTCTTCTTCCAGCACTTTCGCTTTATGAATTGCGTACACACTGACATAACCAAGTTCTTTTGAAATATGCTCTGTGTCCGGACGGCCAGTGCGTGATAAAAAGATTTTAAAGCAAAACAGTAAATCATTGGCCAGTGCATCCTGAACAAAGAACTGCCGCGCTTGTGCCGTTTTTAGATCAAAATCAAATTCAGTGACAAAACTCTGATCGACTTTTTTCTGACCCTGCCGGTAGCGAAT
>JAHJNE010000280.1 GCA_018820995.1 Gammaproteobacteria bacterium
CAACTTGCCTGATTGAAGTAACCTTAAATTGAAGGGCCAGAGTGAGCATACTCTGGCCCTTTTGTTTTAGTGAACCAAGTTTGTTGGTTGAATATTTTTTATTTGAATGAACACTAGGATTGCGGTGTTTTTTTACTCGCCGATGCTGCCAGTCGTTTTAGACTTGCCGCCAAGGTTGGATCGGCACTTTCAGCGGCGGCGAGTAAATAAGCGCCGGCCTGTTCAGACATTTGTCGTTGTACCGACACCGTTGTTTGATTTTGTACTTGCTGATAACTCAGCTCTGCGTTTGGTGTCAGGTCGATATCAAGCCCAGCTAAATCAGGCAAGATTTTTTGGCGGAAATTGTCTAGAATAGCCGCTCTTTGCATTTTAAGGCGGGTTGCCCAAGCAGCAGAACCGCATAAAATTTGCACACGGCCAGCCTGTATGCGGCTGACCTTGCAGAAATATGGCTTTTCCAGTTGCAGGATCCGGATTAATTCGGTATTAAGTTGACGCACTATTTCTGTCTGCTGTGAGCTTTGCAACAAAGTGTTCTGTTGCAACAACGCAGTGACGTCGACAGGTTTGCGTGTATAGCGGGCCATAACTAACAACAATTAGAAACTGAGGTCCCATGAGTCTACCAGTTTTTTATCGCGAGCAACATCGTAGTCATAGCTTTGGGGCGACCCCACGGCAATGGGCGGTGACAGCGATGCTGTTGTTTTGTATTGCGGTGGGATTGGGCGCTGCAGCCGGTCGGTTGTGGACCGATGTGAGTCAGCAAAAGTTACCAATACCCGGCGTGCAAACCGTGGATGCCAATCAGGTTGAAGCCATTCGTATTCGGGCAGAACATCAAATAGCGGCATTAACGGCAAAAGTGGCCTCATTGCAGGCGCAAGTGAACCGGCTAAATATGGTGGGTGAGCGACTGATTGATGCGGCAAATTTATCATTAGACGAGTTTGACTTACACGCCGCACCAGCGATTGGTGGACCTTCCCAAACATCGACTGAAATTAGCTTGGCTGAGCTCAACAATGTGTTGTTACAGCTCACGGACCTTGAACATAATCTGCAATCTGAACAAACCCGTTTCGCCTTACTTGAATCTTTGGATTTGAATCACAATATTGGTATTAATAGCCAACTATCAGGCCGCCCGATTAAAAGCGGGTATATGTCTTCAGGATTTGGTGTGCGAAATGACCCTTTTAGCGGCCGCCCTGCGGTGCACAAAGGCGTTGACTTTGCCGGTAACGAAGGTGATCCGGTCAATGCCACTGCCGGTGGTATTGTGACTTGGGCAGGTGAACGTTTTGGTTATGGTTTAATGGTCGAAATTGAACATGCCGATGGTTTTCGCAGTCGGTATGCGCATGCCAAATCGGTAAATACCGAAATTGGCAGTATGGTCAGTAAAGGCCAACAAATTGCAACCTTGGGGAATACAGGTCGTTCGACCGGGCCGCATGTGCATTACGAAGTGTTAAAAGATGGTCAGCAAATAGACCCGATGTTGTTTGTGAATCGTCGGACTAAAAACTTATATGGCTCTGCCAGGACTGCGCGCCAGTCTCAACAATAAAGTGGTACTTGGACAATGTTTGGAAAACTTTTTACCAAATTGATTGGTAGTCGCAACGATCGTTACCTGAAAAAACTTCAGAAAACCGTTGAGCAGATCAACAACATGGAAGGTCAGTTTGCTGCACTGTCCGATGAGCAGTTAAAAGCGAAAACCGCGGAATTAAAGCAGCGATTTGCTGAAGGTGCAACGCTTGATGATTTACTGCCCGAAGCGTTTGCCACAGTGCGCGAAGCCAGCAAACGTATCTTCGGTATGCGTCACTTTGATGTGCAATTGCTTGGCGGTATCGTGCTGCATCAGGGCAAAATCTCTGAAATGCGTACGGGTGAAGGTAAAACCTTAACGGCAACGCTACCAGCGTATTTGAATGCGTTAAGCGGTAGCTCAGTCCACGTCATTACCGTCAATGATTATCTGGCAAAACGGGATGCTGCTACCAATGAGCCGCTCTTTAGCTTTTTAGGCTTAACCGTTGGCGTCAACGTGCCGGGTATGCAACATGAAGAAAAGCAGCAGGCTTATGCTGCGGACATTACTTACGGTACCAACAACGAATTCGGCTTTGATTACCTGCGTGACAATATGGCTTTTAGTATGGCTGAGCGGGTACAACGTGATCTGGCGTTTGCCATTATCGATGAAGTGGATTCAATCCTGATCGATGAAGCGCGCACGCCATTGATTATTTCTGGCCAGGCGGAAGACAGTTCTGAGCTATATCGCAAAATTAATACTGTGGTTCCGCTGTTGGAACGGCAGGAAAAAGAAGATGAAGAAGGTCAGATGGGCGATGGTCACTTCACCATCGACGAAAAAGCGAAACAAATTTATCTGACAGAACGTGGTCAAATCCGCGTTGAAGAAATTTTGCTAGAGCGGGGCATGATGGCTGAAGGCGAGTCATTGTTCTCTGCCAGCAACATTACCTTATTGCACCATACTTACGCTGCGTTGCGCGCTCACAACCTGTTTAAGAAAGACGTCGATTACGTCATCAAAGACGATCAGGTTGTGATTGTTGATGAACACACCGGCCGGACAATGGAAGGTCGTCGTTGGTCTGAAGGTCTGCACCAGGCGATTGAAGCCAAAGAAGGCGTGCGTATTCAGAATGAAAACCAAACGCTGGCATCAATTACCTTCCAGAACTATTTCCGTCTGTATTTGAAATTATCCGGTATGACCGGTACTGCAGATACTGAAGCTTTTGAATTTCAACAAATTTATGGCTTAGAAACCATTGTTGTACCAACCAATAGACCTATGGTGCGTAAAGATATGCCAGATTTGGTGTATCTGACAGCTGAAGAAAAATATCAAGCTATTATCAAAGATATTCAGGAAACGCGGGATGCCGCGCGTCCGGTGCTGGTGGGTACCGCTTCTATCGAAAGTTCTGAATATTTGTCGACGTTATTGCACAAAGCCAAAATTCAGCATCAGGTGCTAAACGCCAAGTTCCATGCCAACGAAGCGCAGATTATTGCTGAAGCGGGTCGTCCGGGCTCGGTTACTATCGCCACCAACATGGCGGGTCGCGGTACAGACATCGTGTTAGGGGGTAATTGGCAGTCTGAAGTAGCTAAAATCACCGAGCCGACTGAGCAACAAATCGCCGATATTAAAGCAGAGTGGCAACAACGTCACGATGCAGTCATCGCGTCTGGTGGATTACATATTATCGGTACTGAACGTCATGAGTCACGCCGTATCGACAACCAGTTACGGGGCCGTTCAGGTCGCCAGGGTGATGCCGGTTCTAGCCGCTTTTATCTAGCGTTAGACGATGCGTTAATGCGTATTTTTGCCTCTGACCGGATGGCAGGCATGATGCGTAAACTGGGGATGGAAAATGGCGAAGCCATCGAACATCCGTTAGTGAGCCGTGCTATTGAAAATGCACAGCGTAAAGTTGAAGCCAGAAACTTTGATATTCGCAAACAATTGCTTGAATTTGATGATGTTGCCAATGATCAACGGAAAGTTGTCTACGAGCAGCGGAATGAACTGCTGGCGACTGACGACATTACTGAAACCGTCGCAGCCATTCGTCAGGATGTAGTCGCGTCAATATTAGACCAGTACATTCCGCCACAATCTTTGGACGAAATGTGGGATATCCCAGGTTTAGAGCACCGCCTGCGCTCAGATTTCGCATTGGAAATGCCAATCGCGAAATGGCTGGCCGAAGACAACAAACTATTTGAAGAGAAACTAAAAGAACGTATTCAGGACGTTGTCGAAAAATCTTACCAGCTCAAAGAAGAAATGGTTGGCGCGCCTGTACTGCGTCAATTCGAAAAAGCGGTGATGCTGCAAAGCCTCGATACCCACTGGAAAGAGCATTTGGCGGCAATGGATCATTTGCGTCAGGGGATCAATCTGCGTGGTTATGCCCAGAAAAATCCGAAGCAAGAATATAAGCGTGAAGCCTTTGAATTATTTTCAAACATGCTGGATGAGCTGAAAAGCGATGTGATTGGGGTGTTAAGTCGGGTACAAATCCGTGCACCGGAAGATGTCGAAGCCGTCGAAGATCAGCGCCGCAAGTCAGATGCCGTGTCTAAAGAGTTCCAGCATGAAGAAGCTGAACATATCGGTGGTGAAGTTCCAGCGACTCCAGCGGGTCCGACTTTCCGTGAAGGCGAAAAAATTGGTCGGAATGACATTTGTCCTTGTGGGTCCGGCAAAAAATACAAACAGTGTCACGGTAAATTAAGCTAAGGCTTATTGATCTGACACCTTGATTAAAAAGCAGAGTTCGCTCTGCTTTTTTTATGCCCAGCGACAGACAGTACGCGGCGTACTGACGAATCAAGATTCTATGGAGTTCTTTATGCAAGCAGAAAAAAAACGCATTCATGTTGCGGTTGGTGTGATTCAGCGCGGTGAGCAGATTTTTATCAGTAAAAGACCTGATCAATTACATCAAGGCGGACGTTGGGAGTTTCCTGGCGGTAAAGTCGAGCAAGGTGAAACGGTACTTGCCGCATTAGGGCGTGAACTGATGGAAGAAGTGGGTCTCAGGGTACTTAAAGCACAGCCGCTGATGCAGCTGGAGTATGCGTATCCGGAGAAAACGGTATTATTGGATGTATGGCTAGTTGAAGAATGTCAGGGCGCTGGTGAGGGCTTAGAGGGCCAGCAAGTGGCTTGGGTTCATTATACCGATCTTGCGAACTATCAATTTCCGGACGCCAATCAGCCCATTATGGAAAAAGTTGCAACCTTATATGACGGCTCGCCAACCTGATTGATAAAAACACTGTGTTGGATAGAGGCGAGTCATTTGGAATGACTCGCCTTAAAAGACTTTGTTACTCTTTAAAAAAGTTATTTTCTTCTGCCATCAAAGCGTCGTCGAGTGCCAATAAATCAACATCACCCAGGCCTGCTTCCAATGGCCGGGTATCCGGAATACGTCGGCTTTCGCTGGCCCATTCACCTAAATCAATTAATCGGCAACGATCGCTGCAAAATGGTCTGAAGGCTGATTGTGGACCCCAAACAACTGTTGTCTGACAGGTTGGGCATTTCACAGTGATTTCGCTCATAGATAATTTCTGACTTCAACAAACAAGGTCGGCAGTATACCGCAATTTAGGGGAGGTTTGGCGTAGCTTTGACGTGGACTCCAGGGGTAAAACAGGATTGTCGCTAACAACAAGCTAACTTGAGATGAATGTTTTTATCCGAGGTGGCGCGGCCCTGAGTCTCACACAGTTGCATAAAACGAATAGCGTAGCGGTATTTATTGCCGCTAATCGTCGGGTAGCAGCCATATTCCAACGGATAATTTAACCGCAGTAATTCAAACTGCTCGGTGTTGCTTTGGTAGTAGCCATTTTCAGCTATAACACTGTGGAACTGTCCACGCTCACGAATAAAGGTCAGCACAAAACTAATAGCACGCTCCACCAGCTGTAACTGACCAATCCAGTCTTGTGCTGATTTTTGACGGTTTTCCAGAGGTTGGGTATACCAGAAATGCAATTGCGGTAAATCAAAATAGCAGGTGCCGCCAGGAATGAAAAAGCGCTGTCGAAGCGGACCTAAAAACTTGTCTTCTTTTAAGACATTGGCAAACTTAGCGCCGCGGATCAATTCACTTTGTAAACGAACCGCTTGTTGCAGCATTGATTGCAGGCTGTCGTCGGAAATAGAGGGGTGTCGTGACCAGCCAACCAGTGCACTTTCGCACCTTTCAACGTCTTTAATTAAATCAGGTCGGATATCATTGCGGTCTAACACTTCAATAAGTGCGAATAGAGAGGTAAAAAAACCAAGCTGTTGTGACTCATTGGCAAGTGCCAGCTGAAGATTGACTTGCGCAAACAAATACTCGACCCGCAGATAGGTTCTTACTTTTTCATTCAGCGGATGTTCGTAGAGCAGTTCAGTCATAGTCACAGTTCACCAGAATAACGCAATAGACCGCGTTTCGGCCCACCAGTTAACATAACCTTAAGTCAGCGATTTAGCTAGTTTTTCTGCCGCTAATGCCAAATATATTTGATGTAAAGCAAAGACTTTTTCGGGTAAAACGGCGGTATCTTGATCATTATTGATAATCTGGTCGGCCAGTTGCAGGCGTTGTGACCTGTCACATTGCGCTGCCATAATTGCTGTGACTTGTTGTTCGCTAACTCCATCGCGGACGCTGGTGCGTAATAGTTGCATTTTCGGTTCAATATCAACCACTAACAATTGGTCAATATAGCGGGTTAACCCATTTTCAATTAATAACGGTGCGACTAATAACACATAGCTCGAAGTCGCATCTTGCAGCTGCTGCAGCATTTGTTGCCGGATCAAAGGGTGCAGCAATTGGTCGAGCCATTCTTTGGCAGTAGCATCACTAAAAATGTGCTGACGCAGCAATGCGCGGTTTAACTTGCCATCGGCGAGCAAAATCTCAGGGCCAAATTGTTGCGCGATAGCGGCCAACGCCGGTTGACCGGGTGCTACCACCTGCCGTGCGACGATATCGGCATCAACCAGAGTAATTCCCAGCTTTGCAAACAGATTGGCGACTGTGGTTTTGCCACTGCCGATACCTCCGGTCAAGCCAACAATAAAGTTGCTCACAACTGCAGTTACAAGCTTATGGTGGCAAGATAAGCGGCGGTGATTTGCTCACCCCACAACATAGCGATAAACCCAGCCGCGGCGATATAAGGCCCGAATGGGATGGCATTGTTTTTGTCTTTGCCCTGCATTGATAACAGTAAAGTGCCAATGACGGCGCCGACTAATGACGATAAAAGAATAATCAGTGGCAACTGTTGCCAGCCTAATAGCGCGCCAAAGATTGCCAGTAATTTAAAATCGCCAAATCCCATCCCTTCTTTGCCGGTCAGCAATTTAAAAGCCCAATACACCGACCATAAGGATAAATACCCAAAAGCTGCACCAGTGATTGCCGTTGTCGCATCAACAGTGCTAAAACCAACCGCAGCTGCGACCAGCGCTAGCCAGAGTAGAGGTAGAGTAAGCTGATCCGGTAACAACATTTTGTCGATATCAATAAAAGTCAGGGCAACCAACATCCAGGTGACAACAAGGTACAAAGCACCGATAGCTGTAGCGCCAGTTTGCCAGGCGACAGCGACCGACAAAATGGCGGTGAATAATTCCACTAGCGGATAACGTTTTGAAATAGTCGCCTGGCAGTAGCGGCATCGTCCTTTCAGAGCTAGCCAACTGAGCAAAGGTATATTATCTAGCGCCGTCAGTTGATGTTGGCACTGTGGGCAACGTGAACGTGGTACCGCCAGATTAAATACCGGTTGTATCGGCTGCTCTTTTTCAGGTTCAAAATACTCCTGATACTCTAACTGCCAGCTTTGTTCCATCATTTTGGGCAGGCGATAAATCACTACATTCAGAAAACTACCGACGCAAAGGCTGAAAATAAACACCAGCACACAGTACCAAAGAGGGGATGCCTGGAAAAAAGCCACTAACAATTCGAAACTTTGCATCATTTGATAACCGAACCCAGTTGGAAAATTGGTAAATACATTGCGACAATCAGACCACCGATAACCACACCGAGTACCGCCATAATCAAAGGCTCTAATAGCGCCGTGAGGCCATCGACCGCATCATCCACTTCCTGCTCGTAGATATTGGCGACACGTGCCAGCATATCGTCCAACGAACCCGACTCTTCGCCGATTGATACCATCTGGATGACCATCTCAGGAAAACGGTTGGTGGTTTTCATTGAGCTATACATTTGGCCACCGGCGGAGACATCGGCCCGGACTTCCATAATGGCATTTTTATAAATTTCATTCCCGGCAGCACCGGCTGCAGATTCCAGCGCTTCAATCAATGGCACACCTGCAGCAAAAGTCGTCGACAAAGTACGAGCGTAACGAGCCACCACAGCCTTGTTGATAATCATCCCCATCACTGGCATTTTCAGAGCCATCGCATCAACAGCCGTTTTAAATTGGAGGTTATTGTTGTAGGCCTTTTTGAATAAAAATAGCCCACCCATAATGGCCGCGAAGACAACCCACCAGTAACTTTGCATCCATTCAGAGAGGCCGACCACAAACAAAGTAAAAGGCGGTAACTCAGCGCCAAAACCGGCGAATATCTCGGCAAAAGATGGCACCACAAAGATTAACAAAATTGAAGTAACGACGAGTGCAACCACTGTTACGGCGATTGGATAAAACATCGCTTTTTTGATTTTTGATTTTAAGGCTTCGGCTTTTTCTTTGTAAGTTGCGACCCGGTCAAAAATTCGGTCTAAGGCGCCGGATTGCTCGCCGGATTTCACCAAGTCACAATAGAGTTCATCGAAGTATTTCGGATGTTCACGCAGCACTTCCGACAATGGAATCCCGCTTTGTACTTTAATAGATACTTTTTGCATCAATGTACGCAGTGATTTTTTCTCTGAACCAGTACTGATTAAATCAATCGACTGCACCAGTGGAACACCGGCTGCAAGCATTGTGGCAATCTGTCGGGTCAGCACCGCAACGTCAGCGGCGGTAATTTTTGCATCGCCACCAAACAAGCTTTTTGCTTTACGTTTCACCAGCGATGGAGTTACCCCTTGCTGGCGTAACATCGCTTTTGCTTCATTGATTGAATTGGCGCGCAGCTCACCGTCGGTTTTTTTACCACGCCGGTTTACGCCTTTCCATTCGTAGGTATCTTGCTCTTTTAGTTTTATTTGTGGAGCCATCACGAGATCCTTCAAGCCGTCGACGGGTAAACGTCGGCTGCAGTTAATTTAAACGTTGGTTACCCGGTTGATTTCCGCCAGACTGGTTAAGCCAGCTGCCGCTTTTAACAATCCGGATTGACGTAGATTATTGACACCTTCCAGCTGTGCTTGTTTGGCGATTTCCAGCGAGTTTTCACCTTGCATGATTTTTTCAGCGATGATGGTCGAAATAGGCATCACTTCATAAATACCGACCCGGCCTTTATAGCCGCCGGTGCAGGAATCGCACCCAATCGGCTTGCACAAACTCATGGTGGGGATTTGCTGTGCTGTAAAGCCTTGTTTTAACAACTCGGCCTCTGGAAGTGTTTCTGGCGCTTTACATTTTGAACACAGTCGTCGTGCTAATCGCTGGGCAATAATTAAGCTGACAGAGCTGGCAACGTTGTAAGCGGGAACCCCCATATTAAGTAAACGGGTTAGAGTTTCCGGCGCCGAGTTGGTGTGCAGCGTACTCATCACTAAGTGACCGGTTTGGGCGGCCTTAATTGCAATTTCAGCAGTCTCTAAATCCCGGATTTCACCGACCATGATGACGTCCGGGTCTTGCCGTAAAAATGATTTTAGTGCCATTGGAAAGGTTAAACCTGCTTTGGGGTTCACCTGAACCTGATTAATACCAGGTAAGTTAATTTCCACTGGATCTTCGGCAGTCGATATATTGGTTTCTTCGGTATTCAGAATATTCAAGCCGGTATACAAGGATACTGTTTTTCCGCTACCCGTTGGGCCTGTGACTAGAATCATGCCTTGCGGTTGCTCTAAAGCAGTTAAGTACAACTTCTTTTGCTGTTCTTCGTAGCCGAGAATATCAATGCCGAGCATCGCGCTATCAGAATCTAGGATCCGCATTACGATTTTTTCGCCCCACAAAGTGGGGAGGCTGCTGACCCGAAAATCGATTGATTTTTTCTGGGATAGTTTTAATTTAATCCGGCCATCCTGCGGTACCCGTTTTTCCGCGATATCCAACCGTGACATGACTTTAAGTCGTGCTGACAGGCGTGTCGACAGGGCAACTGGCGGTGAAGCTACTTCATGTAAAATGCCGTCAATTCGAAACCGAATCCGATAGCTCTTTTCATAAGGTTCAAAGTGTAAATCGGAGGCGCCTTTGCGAATGGCGTCATGCAGCATTTTATTGATAAAGGTAATTATCGGGCCATCTTCGGCCTCGTTACTGACATCATCGTCGTCTGAGCCGTCAGACAAACCCAATGAACTTAGATCCCAGTCTGTATTGGAAAAATTGTCACTGGATTTTTGGTCAAATACTCGGTCGATCAGTTTATGCAGCTTATCGTACTCAACTACCACCAGTTCGGCATGCAGACCACTACTAAATTCAAAATCTTCGACCGGTTGCATATCGGTCGGGTCGACTACGGCTAAAAATAATGTCCGATTGCGCTTAAACACCGGTAGTACCTGATGTTTACGAATCAGCTTCTCGTTGCGCTCTTGCTCGGGGACATACTCTAAATCGTAATAATCTAAGTCAAGCAAACTATGCATGGTAAAACCAGCAGCAGCAATCGCCAATGCTTGTGGCGTAATCAGTTTTTCATTAATGAGAAAGTCGGCCACTGTCGGGTATTGATGGTTCTTTTCCGCCGCCAATTTACTGCAATGGCCTGCGTCGATCAGGCCAGCCTGACCCAGACGTCGAAGAAGAATTGATTGCAGGTTAAACGCCATAACGACAATACATCCATCATTCAGATATAAATAAGAAAATATTCAATTTTGATTATGACAGCGGAGGATAAGAATTCAACTGTTATGATTCATGCTCATTCGTATTATCTGGTTATTATCGAAGTACTTGAGGGCAAATTGCGTGCTTAAGGCAGCATTTTTCTATCCAATAGCACTGCGCCAACGCCAAGTGTTGCTGCATGAGTGAGAGACAACAAACGAAAGAAAGCTACAAACTCCAGAAACCCAGGATCCTGTAGCCAGGTACTCGCTATCATCGCGAGTCCTTCAAGTACACCGACATTGCCTGGTGTGAGTTTAATTAAAGAGGAAGTTAGAATGAGTGCGGAGAACTTTAGCGCCTGTTCCATTTCTATGTCAGATAACAATAAAGGCAAAGTGCAGATGACACACAGATAGAAAATACTTAATGCGATATCGTAGGCTATGGCACGCAAACTAATGAATTGTTTCATCCAGCGTCGAATGAGGATGAGTGCGGTATTTAAAAAAATGAGTAACGCTACCGTCAGTACCAATATATTCAGACTTTTTTGTGGCCATTGATAATTTACAACAAACATTAAAATTAAGCACAGGGCTAATAGGGCATTTTGAAATGCCAAGCCAATGCTTTTACCAAAACTGAGGTCATATTGTTTTTTTAGATACCATAACAACCACATGCCACCCCCTTTAAAAGGTAGGATGTAGCTGAAAAGGTTCATGCGTGCTGGAATTGAAATAATTTCAATTGGTTTCAAAGTTATATTTTGGGTCAAATAAAGTAATGAAAAAAATCTGACGCCAGTGATCATGGATAACAGGCTGTATAAAATGAATCCTGGCACAAATACTTGCCATGAAAAGAGCGACACAGTCTGAAACTGAGCAATAAAGACAATGCCTAGCAGCGTGAAAGCTAGATTTAAGCCATATTTTTTAAGGAAGATCAGCAATGTGATTTTCTCTTAGTAAGGTGAAAAACTCTTTGGTAAAGTCTGGAAAAAGTGTATTTATTTCTGAGCGTTGTTTTGTGCGTTGCTGAACACTATTGGTATTTTCTAAGTTCTTCGTCAGAGCAACGTCAAAGTCTTCCAAACAGTCAGGTGCCATCGCCTGAATCAATTCGAGTTCTATAAGCTTGCCGATATACGACAATTTGTCTTTAAAGCTACTCACTTGGATTACAGGAGTAGCCAAACAAGCTGCTTCAGCAGCCATCGTCTGAGAGTCTGTAATCAGCAGACGCGCATAGCTCAACAGATGATGCATATCAGTAACAGCAATTTTTTGCGAGCCAACTTCATTGGAATGCAATATATCGTAGCCATCACCACGTTTGTCTATCACCTCTAAGTGACGATTGGATAGACCGGATTGCCCGACATCGTGATGCGCATCCAACTTCACTTTTCTTACAATAATATATTGATATGGTTGAAGTTTGTACTTATTTAGTACCTGTAAGTCAGCATTGAAAGTGGCCAAGGACAAATAAGCCATTTCGTGTAACGAACGGTGCAATAATCTTTTACTAGAGAAGTATTTATACTTTAGGACAGATGGATTCACAATGTAACTGGACAAAGGATAGGCGAGTAACACGTGCAGTGGAATAACTGCGTCGTCATCTTCCTGGACATTGACTGATACAGTTTTACCAAATAAAGATAAATAAGAAATCGATACCGAAGTACCGATTGCTAAATCAAATTGATGTTGTTGATTTAGTCTCAAAATTTGCCAGGTTCTCAATAACCATTCTGCAAATAATCCAGCAAGTCCCTTCCCTGGTTTGGATAGGCAAAGATGTTCGATACCATAACTATCTAGCAATGCAAGAACATGGGGTTTATCTCTTGATACCACAGTAATGTGATGCCCATTTTGTTTTAGTTCGTTCATCATCTGACGAAACAAATGGACGTGTGCGGCATGACCTAAATCGAACAAAATCTTCATAGCGGTTTTTTAGCTACTGCTATGGTTTGATAACACCAGGGCCTGGGAAAGGGAATCAAACCTAATAAAGGGCAAGGAAAGCCGCCACTATGCAACTCACAGTGCTGAAAACCGTTGTTTTCTAACATACGAAGTAACCACCGTTGTGGAAACAACATGATGTGATCTTGGGTATAAAAAAAACGACGGCTCAGACGAATAGTGAGGAGTCGTTCAATAAACGAATTCGGATTAGGTGTCGATAACACCAATAAGCCACCTGGAAGTAATGCGTCAAAACATTGCTTTAAAAACAGCATTGGATTTTCAAGGTGTTCGAGAAGTTCTCCGGCGACGATAGTATCAAATTTAACTTCAGGCTTCGCATCGGTAAATTCTTGTAAAGTGCCGGCAAATAACTGCTGATAGTTTTTGGGTTTTGTTGAAGCTGCAGGGTCGATACCGATGACGCATTCAGCTTTGAGAAAAGGGTTTGGACTTTGAGCAAAGCCAATATCCGCCATTAAATGACCCTGGCAGAATGTCGCCATTTTTTTTAACCGATATTGTTCATTCACCTGCATGCTAATCAGAGTCCGTTTCGGTATCAATGTACATCAGCTGAGTTATTTGTTCTGAAACCAATCCGACCATAAAAATGATCAAGGCCGTAGTAAACATTAATGCGCTCATATTGGTAAAACGACCATCACTAAAATAGGTATAGGCGTAATAACAAACCCCAGTCACAAAAACTGACGCTGAAATAGGTAAGAAAAGTTTGAGCGGTGAATACAGCGTGCCTATTTTAAAAATAATTAGTAAAAATCGAATACCATCTTGGAGTGGTTTGATATGACTTTTACCTTGGCGTTGCGCTGCATGGATTGGCACATAAGCAACCGAATGTCCGGCGCGGAAAAATGCCATCGTTGACGTGGTTGGATAAGAGAAACCGTTGGGTAACAAACTAAGAAACTTCAGGAACATTTTCCGTTTCACCAACCTGAATCCAGAAGTGAGGTCTTCGACATTTTGGCCTGTGACATAGCTGGCCAATTTGTTGTAGAACCCATTTGCCATACCGCGACCAATACTTGCTTGTGAGCCGGTTTGGCGGGCGCCAACCACCAAGTCATAACCTTCGTTTAATTTGTCGAGTAGGCGTTGAATATCTGCTGGGTGATGTTGACCATCGGCATCCATAAATAGCAGTAAGTCACCACTGGCGTGTCGTGCGCCGGTTTTAATTGCTGCGCCATTGCCTTTGCTATAAGGGTGATTTATGACTTGAGCGCCGGCAGTACTCGCAATTGCCGCGGTTTGGTCGGTTGAGCCA
>JAHJNE010000281.1 GCA_018820995.1 Gammaproteobacteria bacterium
GCTTCAATGCTGGCGCGTTCAATCACCGGATACCAGATGGCATACACGGCTTGAGGGAAACGCTGATAAGCTTGTTGCAAGCCTTTCACCAGATCCTGATATTCAGTTTTTAATTCGTAAGGTGGGTCAATCAGTACCAAACCGCGTTTCGATAGTGGCGGCAACATCGCCCGAAATCCGGCATAAGCGTCCATTTGTTCAATCCGGCAATGGCGACGGTTCAAAAACTGCGCTTGTAACAAGGGGAAATCACTAGGGTGCAGTTCCGTGGCTTGAATACTGTCGCCACTGCGCAGCAGCATTTTGGCAATCGCCGGTGAGCCTGGGTAAAACTGCAGCTGGCCATTTGGGTTTAAATCGCGGATCAGTTGCAGATATACCGCCAAAGCTTCACTTTTAGGTTCCAGCTGCATCAATCTGCCAATGCCACTGCTAAATTCACCGGTTTTCAGCGCTTGCTCTGAGTTCAGGCTATAAAGTCCGGCACCAGCGTGGCTGTCGTGATAACAAAAGGGTTTATCTTTTTTCTTCAGATAGAGCAGGATCGCGACTTCAACCAGATGTTTAATCACATCAGCATGATTGCCGGCGTGATAGCTGTGACGATAACTCAGCATAGAACTGTACTCCGCGCCAAAGTGCGCCTGAATGGATAACTGACTTGGTCAAAAGTACGCCAAAGTGACACTGTTGGCGCAAACAAGTCATAAAAATTGCGCGCCAGCATACTGCGCACCGCGACAAACTCAAGTCTAATCTTCGCCGTTTGCGGCAATTAGGTTAGAATAACCCTTTATTGATGCCTGTGAAGCAGGCAGAGCCGCCAAAGGAAAAGTTCGTGTCCGCAGATGCCAAACCCCGCCGCCCGCACGGCAAACCCGCGCCGACCAAAGCTGGAAACTCAACCGCACAGCGTAGCCAGCGCAAGCCCGCTCGCGACGGTGAACAGCCAAATCGCGAACAAACTGCCCAAGAACCTGCAGACAGTGCATTACAAAAACCATGGGCCAAAGCAGGTTATAAAGCTGCGTCTCATAAGCATGCATCGACTAAAACTGCTTTTCAACATAATGCCAAAGATACAACTGCGACGAAAACTGCGAGCGGTAAAGTCAGTGCTGCGACATTAAAACAACATCGACTGGAAGAAGCCAAGGTGCAAGGCGAAAATGCCTGCCGGGTTTGCTTTACCAAACGACCTGAGTCGGTGGTGAAAATGTACCTTGAAGCCAGTATGGCCAGTAAATTTGCCGACGTGATGAAATATCTGGCGGCCCACAAACATGCATATCATATCGTCGATAACGCTGAACTGGAAAAAGTCGCCGGCAGTCAGCATCACGGTGGTGTGGTGTTTGTGGTCAAACGTAAACCCGATCTCACGTTGGCCGCTTATCTGGCAGCGAACAAGCATTTAAAACAAGACTGTTTATTGGCGCTGGATGGCGTTGGTAACCCGCATAACCTTGGCGCTATTGTGCGTAGCTGCGCCCATTTTGGCATCAAAGGCGTCATCATGACGCAGCCCTACTTGTTGCAATCTGGCGCTGCGTCCCGCACGGCCGAAGGTGGAGTAGAGTTTGTCGACGGTTTAAGTTGTGAACATTTACCGTTGGCGCTGCAACTTTGCAAACAAGCAGGTTATAGTCTGGTGACTACCTCCAGCCACGCGGGTGTCTCTTTGTACCAAAGCCAACTTGGCAGCAAAGTGGTGGTGGTGTTTGGCGAAGAAATGGACGGGGTGTCGAAGCAAGTGGCCAATAGCACCGATGTTGCGTTACAAATTCCTGGGTCAGGGCAGGTCGAATCATTGAATGTCAGTGTGGCCGCCAGTCTCATTTTAGGCGAATGGTATCGACAGCAACAGCGCTGATAGTCATGGTGCAAAGGGCATAGCCTTCGATACTACAGCCGGTGTAGTGCTAGGTTCAGACGATACGATTCAAAAAATAGATTTTTTTAGTATCGCTGGCTGACAAATGTATTGGCTGGCGCTATATCTAACAGACTGTTGTTGTGATATTTGCGACTTAATCCGTGAATGGAGATGTTATGCTCGACCAGACCGGTTTATTGCTGTTAATCAAATCATTTAAAGATAATCAAATCAGTGCCGAGCAGTTTTATCGGCAACTTACTGAAACTATTACTATTCAACTAAAATGTAGTCGAGCCAGTCTCTGGTTATATTCAGATATCTTGCTGAGTGAAATCATTGCGATAGATTTATATGACTCGTTAAAAAATGAACATTATCAAGGTATTGCACTGCATGAAGATGATTTCGCCCCTTATTTTGCGGCGATGCGAAATGAGGGGGGAATTGATGCACCAATAGCGGCCGAACATCCGGCAACCTCATGTTTTAATGAACTTTATTTCGAACCCAACGATATTTACTCACTGCTTGATGTCGGTATTAGTTACAACGGTCAATTGGTTGGGGTGTTTTGTTGTGAACAAGTGGGTGATGTTATGCAGTGGAACCAATCACAAAAATCCTATTTGGAGCAAGCAGGAAAGCTCATTACTTTCGCCTTAAAACCTCATTTACAGCAGAAGTTTGCTGCATTATTTTAACTCCTGCATCGCAATATCTTGCTGATAGTGGTCATTTTTTAACCCTGTGCTAGGCTGAGATGAATTGCTGTTTTCCTGATCTAGGGATGGAACCTGATGATGCGAATGAGTTATGAGAATAAAAACCACCAGTAATCTCATCGCAGCAGTCATGGTGGTACTCATTGCATTGACCATGCTCAGTGTGATTATTGCGACTCATTACAATACCCAGCGCCGATTGGTACAGGAGCATCTGTTACAGTCGCAGCAGATGCTAACGTTGTTTCGCAAAGGCGCTGACAACATGACCTATGCGGTGAGAGCCTATGCCGCTACAGCCGACAGTAAATTCCTCTCTGAATACAACACCGAATTAAACATTACGCAGTCCCGACAACGTGCCATTGCTGGCCTTAGCGATTTAATGCTGCCAAGCAATGAGTGGTCTCTGATTGAGCAAGCCCAAACACTCTCCGACAATGCGGTGTTGTTAGAGCAACAAGCATTTGACACTGCGAAACAAGATGGCACAGCCGCCGCGGTGGAACTAGTCTATGGCATTCAGTACTCCGGGGTAAAACGAGCCATTAACAGCCGCTTAAATACCGTTACTTCAGATATCGAAAAACGACTCTCCCTGGAAAGTGCCGGTTATACTCGCACTGCACAGTGGGCTGATGCCCTGTTATTACTGTTGTTAAGCTTAGACGCGGCATTAATTTTGATGGTGTTTATTGGCTTTGTCAGAATCCGGTTAGTGCGACCCATCATTCGTTTAACGCAGCAAACGCAATTGTTGGCATTGGGCGAGACTATCAAGAGTTTTGGATATCAGAAAGACGGTTCTGAAATAGGAGAGCTTGCCCGGGCACTTGACAGTTACCGGCTGGCCAGTCAGGAAATTGATGTACAGCGGATCAGCAAAGGGTTGAGCACTCAATTGACTGACACACTGCAATCTTGTCAAAGTTACGCGCAATTCGGGCAGTCTTGCTTGCAGATACTTGCGACAGAGCTTGGCTTTCAGCATGGGTTGTTTTACTGGTTTGATCCTCAATTGGCACAGCTTGAGTTGAAGGCCAGTTATGCCTGTCATCACTCCGATCAAATTCCTAAAACGCTCGCGCTGGGTGAAGGATTGGCCGGGCAGGTCGTCTTACAAAAGCAGCCGATAGTGCTGACTGAGCTGCCGGCTGATTATATTAAGATTGGTTCCGGGCTTGGCGGTATTGTGCCAGGCTGTATCAGGTTGTTGCCATTACAAAGTCAGGGCACCATGCTGGGCGTGCTGGAACTGGCCTGTGTGCGCAGCGACGATCAACTACAACAACGGCTGCTTGAGGCTGTGATGCCTGCGATTATCACGGCGATGACGCTGCTGCAACGTAATCTCGACAGTCAGCAGCTGTTGGCTGCAACCAGACGCCAGGCGCAGAAAATGCAGGATCAGGCGTTGATGCTGGCGGAGCAAACTGCCACCTTGGAACAACAACAACTGGCGTTACGCAGCACAGAAGCTTGGTATAAAGCGATTATTCAGTCGGCACCAGAAGGCATGTTGGTGGTGGCGGAAGATCATCAGATTATCTTATGCAATCCACAATTGACATCGATGTTTGGCTATCAGGATGTGGCTTTATTGCAGCAATCTTTGCAAGTCATATTGCCACAATGTCAGTCGCTACTGCCGGATGTGTTGGCGGGTAGTCACAATAACAGCATCGCCATTGAGCAATTTGCGGTTCAACAAAGTGGAGCGCGGATCCCGGTTGAAGTGCAGTTGTCATTGTTACCACCTGTCGGCGAGCGTGGTCCTTGTGTATGTATCTCGGTGCGCGATATTCGAGAGCGCAAAGCATCACAACAGAAGTTATTGGATCAGTTCCGCTTCCAGCGAGCATTGATTGACACCATTCCATACCCGGTATTTTATAAAGGCCCGGATGCCCGGTTTGAAGGGGTAAATCTGGCCTATGAGCGGACTTTTTCAGTAGACCGGCAACAGTTAATTGGTAAAACGGTGCTGGAACTTGATTATTTACCACTGGAGATGCGCCAGGTTTATCAGCAGGAAGATGAGCATGCCATTGCGACCGGTAGTTCAGTGCAACATGAAATGGCGATGCAATTTGCGGATGGCCTTGAACACGAAACCTTATATTTTATCGCTGGTTTTAAAAAGTCCGATGGCACGCCGGGCGGGTTAGTTGGTACTTTTGTCGATATTTCCGAGCAGAAAGCGGCAGAGCGCGCCATTTCAAAAGCAAAAGAATTGGCCGAGCAAGCCACTAAAATGAAATCAGATTTTCTGGCCAATATGAGTCATGAAATTCGCACCCCAATGAATGCCATTATTGGCATGTCGCATCTGGCGCTCAAAACCAGTCTGAGCAGTCAACAACGAGATTACATCCAAAAAGTGCAGGCTGCTGGCCAGCATTTACTCGGCATCATTAACGACATTTTAGATATCTCTAAAATTGAAGCCGGTAAGATGGAGCTCGAGCAGGTGCATTTTAATCTGGAGCGGATGCTAGATAATGTTGCAGCATTGATTAGTGAAAAAGCTGCTGCCAAAGGTCTGGAGCTAATCATTGATATTGCCTCTGATGTGCCGCAGGCCTTGATTGGCGATCCATTACGACTTGGCCAGATCCTGATTAACTATGCGAATAATGCCGTTAAATTCACCGAGCGTGGGGAGGTTTGTATTCAAATCCGGTTATTACAATCGGAGCAGAATCAAGTGACTTTGCATTGTTCAGTGCGCGATACCGGGATCGGGTTAACGGCTGAACAAATGAGCCGGTTATTCCAGAGTTTTCAGCAGGCTGACAATTCAACCACCCGCAAATATGGTGGTACTGGTCTTGGGTTATCCATCAGCAAAAAGCTTGCTGAGTTGATGGCCGGCGAAGTCGGGGTGGAGAGCGTGCCGGGCAAGGGTAGCTGTTTTTGGTTCACGGCCACTTTACAGCGTGATCCCAAACCAGCACGTAAGTTATTACCAAGGCACGATTTGCGAGGTCAGCGGGTGTTGGTAGTGGACGATAACCAAAGTGCGCTGGCGGTGCTACGTGAGTTGCTGGAGTCGATGACATTCCTGGTCACGACCGCCATGGATGGCGCGACGGCGCTGACCTTAATTGCCGAACAAGATCAACAACAGCTGCCGTTTCAGTTGATTTTGCTCGACTGGCAAATGCCAGGAATGGATGGATTGGAAGTTGCAGCCAAAGTCAGCAAACTTCCGCTGAAGCAGCAACCAAAACTGGTGATGGTCACGGCTTATGGCCGTGAAGAATTATTAACTCAGGCACAGGCTGCTGGCGTTGAGGCCGTGTTGATTAAACCTGTCAATGCGTCGATGTTATTCGACACTGCGATGAATGTACTCAGTTCCGGCTTACCAGCGTTGCCGGAAAATCATCATTCAGCGGTCATCGAGCAAGAGACCCATCCAGATCAAGTCATGACCGCATTACAAGCTTATGCTGGACGGCGGATTTTACTCGTTGAAGACAATGATTTAAATCAACAAGTTGGCCAGGAATTATTACAAAGTGCCGGCTTTTCGGTCACGATTGCTGAAGATGGTTTGCAGGCATTGACGTTGGCGCAGCAAGAGCCTTTTGACTTGATCCTGATGGATATGCAAATGCCGGTGATGGATGGCGAGACCGCAACCAAAGCTATTCGTAATGTGGCCGGTTTAGCCCATTTGCCGATAGTTGCGATGACCGCGAATGTGCTGGCACAAGATAAAACCCGTTGTCTGGCCGCCGGTATGGTTGATTTTATTGCCAAGCCGATTGAACCGTCACAACTTTTTGCGACGCTGCTGAAATGGTTGTCCGTTGATATGAGTCACACCACTGAATTGCAGGATGCAGGCGCTGCCATCGTGACGAACCCATCGAACCCAGCGGTCACCGGCAATAGACAACACTTTCATGAACCTGACGCTCGCGAGCAACGTTCTTATAAACAACTCAATCCTTCGCACCCAGTCGAGTCGTTTGATCTGACGATCCTTGATCAATGTCCGTTATTAAATTGGCGTGATGCGTGTCGGCGTTTGCAGCAAAATGTTCAGCTGTATTTGTCATTATTAAATCGATGTGTCGACGCGAAAGAACCACTGGTGAGCCAGCTGCTACACGCTGCAGCCAACGATGATTGGCCGGAAGCTGAGCGTCATGCGCATAGTCTGAAAAGTGTGGCGGCAACCGTTGGCTTAACGCAGCTTGCCAGTGAAGCAGGTGCGTTAGAATTGTATTGTCAGCAGCGGGCGGCTGCGGCATTGTCAGACGGTTCCTTGAGCAGAACATTGATTACATCGCTTGATAGTGCGCTACTGCGACTTCAGCAGCAATGGCTGCAGCTTCAAACTAACCTAATGCCGTTGCTGCACAAGTTGGATCAGACAGCCTTGGGATCGATTACCGCAGAATTGCAAATGTCGAATGCCGTTACAACAACATCACAACCACGATTGACTTCTCAAGGCATCCAACAGCTTTGCCAGCTACTCGCCGATGCCGACGGTGACGCCATCAGTCTATTTTCAGAGCAGCAACTTTTTTGGAAGCAGTCGTTTCCAGCCCTTTATCCAGGCTTGAAGGCAGCGGTTGAGAATTTTGAATTTGACCAGGCGTTAGCGATGATTGAA
>JAHJNE010000282.1 GCA_018820995.1 Gammaproteobacteria bacterium
ATGGGTAACGCTCAGTTTCGTCAGGCGCTCGCACATCTAACACCACAGCGTCCAACGGCAACACAGTTTCGAGCGAAACTGTTGCTACTTGCTGTTCTGCCTGATACTCAATCGTACGAATATCCAGCACTTTTGCTTGCAGACTTGTTTGTTCGAGAATAGCAAAGTCGAAATTTTCTTCGGCGGCGTGAATATCGCAGAGCACAGCGTTTACAGTTGGGCTTTTTGATATCACCCCACAATACTCCGGCATCGTTTTCGCCATATCCTCCACACCTATAGCGCGAGCGATATCAATAATCTCTTGTTTGTCCTGATAAATTAATGGCCGCAGGATTAACATTTCGGTGACCCTGTCTATCACATTCAAATTCACAATCGTTTGACTTGCGACCTGACCGACACTTTCGCCTGTAATCACCGCTTTTATGTTTAAACTTTCCGCAACAGTGGTTGCTGCTCGCATCATCATTCGTTTGAGTACAACACCCATTAAACCGTTATCTATTTTTTCTAAAATTTCGGTCACAACCGGTGCAAAATCTACAGACACAAATTTGACCTTGTGCGACAAACTATATTTTTGCCACAAATAAAATGCCATCTGTCGAACACCGGTTTCATGCGCGGCGCCACCCAGATTAAAAAATAGAAAATGTGTGCGCAAACCTTTGCGGATCATCAAATAACTCGCGACCGCTGAGTCAAAACCGCCAGAGATCAAAGACAGAACATCACCTTGTGATGGCAACGGAAAACCGCCCATGCCCTGATACATCTGCCGCACGATTATTAAGGTATCGCGTTTAATTTCTACGTGGACTGTTACATCTGGTTTTTTTAACCGAACCTGCGCGCTTGGAATATGCTGATTTAAGCCGCCGCCAATATAACGTTCGGCTTCAATAGAGGAAAATGAATGATCGCCGTTGCGTTTTACGCGTACACAGAAGCTTTTATGTTCTAGTTGTTCGCGATACAACTCAAGTACTTGCTCAAAGATATGGTGCAACGAATCAAAACGACCTGACTGCATTTCAGAAAATTGCACAATACCGGGAATACATTGCAGATGGTCAATCATTTGCAAACGCAGCTTTTCATCATCCTGCGGCGCAGTCACGGTGAGATGATCATAAAAATTGCGAACGGCAATGCTGGGGTCTAATTGCAACAAAATAGTTTTGATATTTTGTTCCAGTAGCATGGTCTGGCGCTTACGAACCGACTTACTTTTGATGGAAATTTCTGGGTGTAATTTGATAATAAATTCGATCATAAGCCGCTGCCGCCAAAAAAACTGGCGCGCATTATAACGCCATAATCAAAGGTTGTGCGGCAAAACTGTCTTAGCCACTGATAAAGACGACGACTGCTCGCAATTGCAAGCAGTCCAGACAGTCTAAAACAGATAGGAAATATTCACCTTAGCCGTCAGATGGTGTTGTTGGTTTGAGTTGGATAGGAGCTGATTCTTTTGCTTTACCCTGCATAATCGAAATTTCAACCCGACGATTGCGGCGCTGGTTTTGCGGCGTGTCATTTGGGACTAAAGGTCTGGTATCGGCATGGCCAACCACGACCAGACGATCTTTATCAAGACCAGTTCCCTGCATCAGTTCAGTTGCAACCGAAACCGCCCGTTTAGCAGATAACTCCCAGTTATTCGCGTTCAGCTCGTCCGACACCTGGTCGCTGTCGGTATGTCCGGAAACAGTAATTTCACCGGGGATGTCTTTTAAAATGACACCAATTTGTTGAATGATTGGTTTAAATCTTGGCTGCAAAAATGTCGAGCCGGACGGAAAGGAGCCATTTTCACGGATGCGAATAATGATTTGCTGACCCAATGATTCCAGCTCAATCGCACCGTCCTGGATTTGTTGCTCCATCTGTTCAGCAATTTTTTTCACCATATCATTTACTTGCTCCTGCATTTCTGCAGTTTCAGATTCCGATGGTGCTTGTGATTGTTCATCCGTGCTATCGTTTGCACCACCCGTTTTATCTTCACGTTGTTCCTGACGACCACCGGCTGAATCCTCTTCGCCAGCCTGAAACTCAAGTGTTTGCTGTGTCATATCAACGGTTTGTTGCTGAATGGTATCAATGGGTGTTGGATCGGGGCGCCCAGGACGAAACTCCATGGCGATGACACTGGTGCCTTTTGGGATATCTTTGACTTCAATTTTGTTCTGGACACCAAATGCAAAGGCCATTGAGCCAGCCAATTGCTTAAATTTCTGCACGTCCATTTCTGAGAATGACAGCAGTAAAACGAAAAAACACATTAACAATGCCATC
>JAHJNE010000283.1 GCA_018820995.1 Gammaproteobacteria bacterium
CCTTATTCATTAATACTTCTTCCTGGTGATGCAACAACTATTTCAGTTTTCAACTTTGCCCACTTGACTAAGTTATTGTCGTGACGAAGTATACGCTTGAGAAAATAAAACTGAAATTAATTTTTTATGTCTGCCGCCCAATAACGGTAAAATTCGGTTATATTACAAACGCATCAGCAATAAGGACGCAAGATATGAATGCAAAGTCAGGCCAAATTACAATTCTCGCCATCGCTGCAGCACTTACCCTGCAAGCGTGTAGTACTTCTCAGTTGCCTCCGGCAACGGTTCAAAACTCTTTAACTACAGCAGTAACTGATTATAAATATCTGATCGGTCCTAACGATACGGTTACCATTTTTGTTTGGCGTAACCCTGAATTATCCGGCTCATTTGTCGTGCGTCCAGATGGACAAATTACGACTTCGTTGGTTGAGGACATTTCAGTTGCTGGTAAAACTCCTACTCAGCTCGCTCGTGAAATGGAAAAAATTCTATCGAAATTTATTCGAGACCCAGTGGTAACTGTGTCAGTAAACGGCTTTGTTGGGCCTTTTAGCGAGCAGGTACGGGTCATAGGTGCCGCGTCAAAACCGCAGGCTTATCCATACCGTCAATATATGACTTTGCTCGATTTGATGATTGCGTCTGGCGGTTTGACAGAGTTTGCCAGTGGCAACAGAGCAAAATTAGTTCGGACCAAAAACGGTAAACAAATCAGTTATGAAATTAAACTAGATGATTTGATTAGAGAAGGTGATATTTCCGCCAATGTCGATATGTTACCCGGTGATATCGTAATTATTCCGGAAGCTTGGTTCTGATTGTAGTAGTGTCTGGAGTAGTTCGATGAAGGAATTAAACCTTGCGATTGAGATGTTGCTTATCTATCTACAGGGAGTTTGGTTAAGGCGCAGATATATTGTTATCACTGCATGGTTGGTCTGTCCGATAGGTTGGGTTTTGGTGTTTAACTTGCCGCCAACTTTTGAAGCAAATGCCAAAATCTATGTAGAAACAAGGTCTGTTCTCGACCCGGTTTTACAAGGTTTAACTATTCGGGATAATCCAGAACGAGAGATTGAATTGATGGCCAGAACGTTACTGAGCCGGCCCAATCTCGAAAAAATTGCCCGAGCTACTGATATGGATATCTCGGCATCTGATAGTCAATCTTATGAGAATTTAATTAATTCTTTGCAGAAAAATATTAAACTCAGTGCTGCTGGGCGAGAAAATATCTATGTGATTTCATATACAAATTCATCGCCAGAACTTGCGAAAAGATTGGTGCAAGAAACGCTTAATATTTTTGTTGAAAGTCGCGTTGGTAATGCTGTTGCAGATAAACGCAAAGCTTCACAATTCATTGATGAGCAAATTTCTGAATATGAATTACGTTTGGCCGAAGCTGAATCAAGGCTGTCTGAATTTAAAAAATCACAAATAGCGATGGGACCGATGTCAGATCAAGGTTTCTACAGCAGGATTGAATCAGAAAAAGCAAGATTAGAAGAAGCTCAATTGCGACAGCGTGAGCTCGAAGGACAATTAGAGTCGGCACGTCGGCAGTTGCAGGGAGAAGCCTCAGGTTTTAGTGATAGCACTTCAGGTTCGAATTCTGGTTTTACTACGCAATATGACGAACGAATCAAATCACTCCAGACCCAGTTAGATGGCTTGTTAATCCGTTATACCGAAGCGCATCCTGATGTGATTGAAGTGGGACGATTAATCGAATCTTTAAAAAAAATGCGTGCTGAAGAAATCTCGAATCTTGAAAAGGCTATTGCAGGTGCGCCACAAAGCAGTGCTGGCTTTAGTCAAAATCAGGTTTATCAGGAGTTAAAGTTAAATGTCTCTAGACTCGAAAATGAAATAGCTTCGGTAAATGTTCGGGTTCGCAATTACACCCAAAAATTAGAAGAGCTCGAGCGGCAACGAAACATTGTTCCAGATATTGAAGCTAAGTTTGCGGGTTTAAATCGCGATTACGAAATAACTAAAGGTAAATATGAAGAATTGTTGAGCCGACGGGAAGCGATGGATTTGTCAACTCGCGCAGATGAATCTCAACAAGATGTTCAGTTTAAAATTATTGAACCGCCTCACGTGCCAATCAAACCTTCTGGTCCTCCACGCATTGTGTTTTACACACTGGTACTTTTTGGGGGGATTGCTGCAGGCGTATTTATGGCATTTGCTCGTAGCCAAATTTCACCGGTTGTAACAAGTGCACTGCAATTGAAAACTATCGCTGATTTCCCGGTGTTTGGATTGGTTTCGCATACAAATAAAGACGCCATGCTGCGGCAAAATAAAAAACATTTACTGTATTTCCTCATTCTGAGTGCAATGCTGATGTTATGTTTTTGTGCCTTGGTGGCAAATGAGATGGTGTTTGGACTGACCGCCAAGCAATTATTAGGGCGTTTGCTATGAGTACGATTGAAAAAGCCTTAGATAAACTAGGCGCAGCCAACAATACAACACCCGTCGCTGAACCGATGATAGAAAACACGATTGCTATGAGCGAAGACTCGGTATTGTCGGCGACGATGAATACCGCTGATGGCGCATCTCAGTCTGTAACAGGACAGAGTGACAAAGATGAAATCACTGATTCGCCACATCGGAACTACGTAGAAATTGATTTACAGAGCCTTAGTAATCGTAATTTTGTTTCAATAGCAACTGAGCGTCGTCTGATATATGAAGAGTATCGGGTGATCAAACGAAAGCTAATTAACAATGCTTTTGGAGGCTTAAGTTCAACATTAAAACATTCGAATCTAATTCTGGTAAGTAGTAGTCGGCCAGGTGAAGGAAAGACATTTACGTCAGTGAACCTTGCGCTCAGTATTGCGCTAGAGCAAGATAAAACAGTGCTATTGGTTGATGCCGATGTTTTACGACCAAATGTGTCTCGTACACTTGAAATAAGTACACCACTCGGTCTAACTGACTACCTAAGTTCAAATGACGTTGATGTATCTGACATCATTTACAGTACCAATGTTGAACGATTAAAACTGATCACAGCAGGAAAACCACATCATCTGTCGACTGAATTATTAGCCAGTGACAAGATGATTGAACTGGTGAATGAGTTTGCGTCTCGTTATCCAGATCGGATTGTAATTTTTGATGCTCCACCGCTGCTCGGTGTGAACGAAACGTCCGTCATGGCCGCAATGTGTGGTCAAGCAGTGGTTGTGTTGGAAGAGAATAAAACTAAATTAAATGAGCTGGATAAAGCTTTGAGTTTATTGCCAAAAGAACTGGCTGTTGGTTTTGTGATCAACAAGGCTTATTACAGTCGTGACAAAGGATATGGCTACGGTTATGGATACTATGCTGAATAGCACAACATTGCGAAGCACCTCGCTAAAGCAATCCGGCAAAACTAAGTCGGCTAGTTACGTTGTAGGTGCTGTAGTTCTTAAACTGAGCGTAATATCGTTGGCTTTTCCTGTCGTTGCTGATGTCAAATTTACACCGACCTTGGCGCTGAGTACCTATGCATATCAAGTCGAAGTCGCAGATTCCGGCACTGATGAAGGTATAGCGCAATCCGTGACACCAGGTTTAATTCTGACCTATACGAACCCATGGTTGAAATCGAGCTTTAGCGTTGACCAGATGGCATTGTTTTATAAAGATGCGCAGCGAAAAAATAGTACTTATACCAATTATCGTTTGAGTAATACTGCTAGTTTTATGAACGACCAATTAGCTTTTCAACTGGGCTCAAATCAGTCCTATCGTTCGACTGGTAGTCAGCTTTCAAGTTATATCGATGAAGTCACGAACAGCGGCAATATGGCGAAAGTCATCAACAATAACGCCGGAATGAGTTACAACAATCAGAAAATAGAATGGTTGAATACTAACGTCAAACTGAATGCTTCAGAGACGCGTACCGATCAGGTCTTTGAACCCTTGTTCGACAATCAAAATCTATTAAATCAAGACCTAAATGTACAGCAACTTGTTGGGTCCTTAGAAGTTAAATCTGCTGATCGTAATCGGAAGTTTTTCTGGGGGATGGAAGCAGACGCTTCTAAAACCGGACGTAAACAAAGTGAAGATCTGTATAACCGTCGTGGTTATGCGGTGATTGGTGTTCCTTTCTTCTGGCGAGTCTCAATGATTGGTCAGGGTAGTTTTGAAAGTAATAGTCAGTTAACCAATATCAATAGTCTGTTTAGTAATTATCGAAATTACCATAGTCTTGGCGGTGGCTTAGAGTGGAAAATCACCGATCGATCTTGGTGGAATGTTACCTATAACACTGTGAACGAGCAGGATGGTAGGCGCGAGTATATTGGCACTAGGTTTAGCCTTCAGCCGTCGCGACGTACCAAACTAACCGGTAGCTTTGATAGACGTTTTTTTGGCCGTAGCGCTGAAGTAACTGGTAGCTATAAGTTACAACATCTTACTATGCAAGTGACTGTCTCTGATTCAGTGAATTCACTTCTTGGCTTGAATGGCGACAATGCTGAATATGGTTCGTTTGTTTGCCCGCCAGGTTTACCTCCTGGTTTGGCAAATTGTTATCAGCCACCTACGGCACAGTATCGTCCTCAGCCTGGTGAAACTTTCTATGATATTTTGCTGCCAGGGCAGGAGTTAAGCGAACAAGTGGTCGTTCGTCGTAATGTAAATTACACTTTAGGTTATGCATTTAGTCGACTAAAGTTGCAAGTGCAGCTTGGCCAACGTAGGGACATCTATCTTGAGCAAAATGCACAGGTCGATGATCAATATATCAATGCAACGACCAGTTGGCAGATGTCCCAGCGTAATAGCCTTGCATTAAGTTCGTCGTATTCGAAAATGGATTACCAGCTAGATAGCAGTCTTCCTGGAATTGGACAAAGAAAAGGCACTCAAGCGAGTAATACAGTGACATTTAATCGGCAGATTAATCCCGACTTAACCGGTGCATTGTCACTTCGCCGTGTAGATGTGAACTATGAGGGTGTTTCTTTGGACTATAAGGAAAGTCGAGTGCATTTTGATCTGAATTTTAAATTCTAATTGAATGTTAAGCAGAATTTAGATTTGACGACAAAGGCAGCTTAGCTGCCTTTGTCGTCTTCGAGTTTCTTCATCACTTGTTTATGCTGTTGATTTAGTAAGGTATCAAGTTCTTTTGCCATTTTAATTTTGTGTTCTAAAGAGCTATCTAGTAGCCCAGACAATTCCGCTAACATGGCATGATATGGGTTTGATGGAGCGGTATTTGTGACGGCGTCCTGAACTACAACATCTTGAGGTGGTACGTTGTTAGCCACCGTTGTTTGTACCGACATCTGTGGAGAAGGTTGTCTTTGTGCAACCTCGCCACTGATTTCAATGATCACTTCTTCTACATCTGTTTGATTTATTAAAGTCTTATCTTCAAGAAAACCAAACAGTAAAATACGGTCCATTAGGTTATTGATTTTACGTGGAATGCCGTTGGTAAACCGATAAATACTGGCAAAGCAGTTTTTATCAAGCAGTGGCCGACTGACTCCAGCTTGTGTGATCCGGTATTCGATATACGCTTGGCAATCTTCTTCTGACAGCGACGATAGATTTGAAGAGGCAATAATACGTTGTCGGAACTGTTCCATATGCGGTGATTGAATGATTGCATTCAGCTCGTTTTGGCCAAGTAAAAAGCTTTGTAGCAAAGGTTTCCCGCCGATTTGAAAGTTCGACAACATTCGAAGCTCCTCTATAGACTCCAGAGGTAAGTTCTGCGCTTCATCGACCAACAACAACGCGCGTTTGTGCTGGCTATGCAATTGTGTCAAATAGTGAGAAATAGCTTCGATATAAGCGGTTTTATTGTTGTCTTTAACGCTCAGGCTAAAAACGGATGCAATCATTCGCAATAAATCATCAGGACCTAACCTGGAAGTGACAATTTGGCGAGCCACAATTTGCTGGTCTAGTCGTGCAAGTAGTTGATTGGCGATGGTCGTTTTACCAGTGCCTACATCGCCAGTGATGACAATAAAACCTTCACCTTGGCTAAGCCCATACTGTAGATAGGCGAGGGCGCGTTTATGCAATTTACTTGCAAAGAACCACTGTGGATTTGGGGTCAGTTGAAAAGGCCGCTCGTGAAATCCGTAATACGATTCGTACATCAATGACTATCCTAAATTAGCAGTTGCCTGTCCAGTCTGCAGCTTAAATCACCACTACAGACTTTATTCCGGTCGAAATGATAGCACAGCAGTCAATGAAACTAACAATGTTCTATCTGTCTAGCGGTTATCAAATGGGACATAAATCAATGTGATGCCGCTGTTTTAGTGTGCTTTTTCAACGTCGTGTTTAAAAAGTATTCGAACAGATCCTGCATTGGAAAAAACTATTGACACATATAAGCGTGCCCCATAGAATGCGCCTCGTCTTGTGACGAAGCAGCTGCAGTAATGTTGTTGTAACGTCCATACGGTGTGGGGCTATAGCTCAGCTGGGAGAGCGCTTGCATGGCATGCAAGAGGTCAGCGGTTCGATCCCGCTTAGCTCCACCAAATTTTACGATGTGTCCCTTTCGTCTAGAGGCCTAGGACACCGCCCTTTCACGGCGGTAACAGGGGTTCGAATCCCCTAAGGGACGCCAAGTAAAGCAAGACAAGAATGTATCCGCGGGTCCCTTTCGTCTAGAGGCCTAGGACACCGCCCTTTCACGGCGGTAACAGGGGTTCGAATCCCCTAAGGGAC
>JAHJNE010000284.1 GCA_018820995.1 Gammaproteobacteria bacterium
CAACCCGGTAAAAACTGCGGATAAGAAGGCACATCGGCGACCAACTCAAACATCTGACGGGCACTGTAAAAAACCAGCGCGCTACGTTCAATTTGTGGCATACTCACTCCCCTGAATCAGGCGCCGATTGTAGCAGAATCAGCGCCTGTAACAAGTTTCACGGGCAGCATCCAAAGCATTCTATACCCAAAATCATTGCTGATTCGGGTAGGCGGCAACTGAACGAATCCTCAGGAGCTTAGCGGTTCTAAGTGACTGGGGTATATGAAGGCGGCCAACAACCCCGGATCTGCAATGATGACGGGTATATTTATTCGCCCTTTTAGCGTACCTTGAGCAAGCATGAGTAAAAAAACTAATAAAACCAATAACGGCGGCACTATTGCCTCCAACAGAAAAGCCCGGCACGATTATTTTCTGCAAGACCGCTTTGAAGGCGGTATGGCGTTACAGGGCTGGGAAATTAAAAGTATCCGAGTCGGCAAAGTTAATATTTCTGACTCTTACGTCGTGATTAAAAACGGCGAAGCCTTCCTATTTGGTGCCATCATCACACCGCTCAACAGTGCTTCAAGCCATGTAGTTTGCGATCCAGAACGATCGCGAAAACTACTGTTGAACAAACGCGAACTGAACAAGTTGATTGGCGCGACCGAAAGAGATGGCTTCACGCTCATTGCCACTTCGATGTACTGGAAAGGACCTTGGGTCAAGCTAGAGTTCTACCTGGCCAAAGGTAAGCGTGAGTTCGACAAGCGGGACGATGTCAAAGACCGCGACTGGTCACGCGAAAAAGAACGGATGATGAAACACTCAAAACGATAGGCGCTGTAAAAACAGTTGTATTGGGTTTTGAGATTTTCTCATCAGCAAGGGTTGAAACTGGCGAAACAATCGCCATATAGACTAAAGACGGTGAACAAAGCAGCAAAGCAACTAAGCAGTGCTTGCCGCACACACCGTCAGGGCGTAGAATGCCCACGTTACTGAAGCGTTCGCTTCACGAAGAATTCGGGGCTGATACTGGATTCGACGGGATACTCGAACTCCTAAGTGCATGCCGAGGGGCGGTTGGCCTCGTAAAAAGCCGCAAAAAAGTAGTCGCAAACGACGAAACATACGCACTCGCTGCCTAATAAGCAGTAGAGAGCTCTTCCCCTCACGCAAGCCTATAAGCTGAGACTCTGGAAGATCACCCTTATTAGGATCGCATGGCGGCTTTGTCCGTAGCCAAGATGCTAAAACCAATCGGACTCGCCTGACGAGAGCCTGCCATTCGGCGCTCATAGGGTCAACTAAACGAATGGATAAGCATGTAGTACTGAAGACGTAGGTTTTTCGGACGGGGGTTCAAATCCCCCCAGCTCCACCAACAAGCCGCAAGGCATAAAAAGCCCTAAGTATTAAACACTTAGGGCTTTTTTATTTTTACTCATGTGTAGACCATTTTTGGAGACCCGCTAAGCCATTGCTCTAGTGCCGCAGGAGCATTTCACTTCGTTTTGCAATCATCATCGAATTTCCAATGCTTTTTATTGCAGTGAATGGCTGACTGCCCGCTACCGAAGTAATACCGCGTCTTTTAGGCTGATTTGCTGGTGGTATCAACACCCATCGTTTGTTCTGGCGCATATAGAGGTAAGTTCAATTGCACCACAAAACGACCTTCAACCAACTCCGTTTGTAAACTTGCCTGCCCATCGTACAACAACGCTAGTCGAGCGGCAGTATTGGCTAAACCTAAGCCCATTCCAGGGTTTGGGGCAAAGGTACTGCAGACCGGATTACTTAGTCGAATGACGAGCCTCTCTTGGTGTAACTGCCAATTGATCACAATATCGCTGGATCCAGAGTGGCAATCCAGATCGTGCCGCAAAGCATTTTCCACTAAGGGTTGTAATAGCATGGTTGGGCAATCCCCTGCCCGAATTTTTTCATTTAGCCCATGCATTACCAACTGCAGTCGCTCGCCATAACGAAGTTGTTGTAATGCCAGATAGTCGCTGACAAAACGTAGTTCATCATCAATCCGCACCCAATCTTTTTTGCACGCCGTTAATGCATACCGGAGCAATTCACTAAGCCGGTTTAAGGCATTGATCGCCACTTTTTTATCCGCTGTTCGCACCAAAGCACTAATGGCATTTAGCGCATTAAATAAAAAATGCGGCTCTAGCTGCGCCCGTAACGTATTGATTTTCTGCCGCCCTTGTTGCAGCTCAAGATTGTCGTTGCTGGCTTTTTGCATCTTTTGTTCCCGTGCCTGATATTGCCATTCATTAGGGTATGGCGACCAAAGCAACAAAGGTGAAGCTGGTAAGGTTTAATCCATCAACCAGCGAAGTTTCTGCCTTAGATACAACAGTTTACTTATTTAATTTCCGCCATAACGGACTGCACGACATTTCTGGCAAATCGCTGCTCAAAACCGTCGACGGTAAAAAACTCAGCTGCTTTAATTTGTCGCTTGTCATCACGATCGAACCGAATTCTTACATCTGCTAAACCTTCAATGGCAAATAAATCCGGTCGCAAGGCTTGCAGATATTGCGGCGGCCTTTTTCCGCGATGTAACGCCAGTCGGTTGTTCGCTAAGGCAATCGTTAAATCCTGATACTGGCCGGCATAATCGGCGGTAGCAGCAATGTTAGGTTGTTCCTTCATATCTAGCAGTTCCGAAGCCCAGCGCCATACCTGCTGCAGAGGATGTGTTGGCTGAGCACTCAGCAACTGACTCAATGCCAGTTGTTGTGCGCGCGTCAGCGCTTGTGAGGAAGGCACCACAACATCAGGCACCACCCCAGTTCCTTCCCAATTGCTGCCGGTAATTGGATTGACCGGAGAACCTGTCGACACAAAAACCGAGAAATGCGCACCTGCAGGGAAACTGCCGCCGGGATTTGCGCCGCCAGCCGATGCTTCACCCACCACTGTGGCACGTTTGGCTGCCTGTAAAGTGTAGCTAAAGCCCTCAGCCGCCGAAGCGGAGCGGCCACTGATCAACAAATACAACGGCACATCGAGCCTTGGTTTTGCAAAAAACTGTGACGGCGCTTCTGAAAAACTGCCTTGCCGTTGTCGGAATTGGTTATAAATGGGCGCGTC
>JAHJNE010000285.1 GCA_018820995.1 Gammaproteobacteria bacterium
GCACCGCAACACGCCATGATCCCAACAGTCAAAATTGCGAAGGCGATCGGCTGGCCTGCGCCCAAAACGCCTATTGCTGCCAAGGGAAGCAAAGTCTCCGCTTTTGCGAAAGGCTTAGACCACCCACGCTGGCTGTACCTGTTGCCAAACGGCGATGTGTTGGTCGCAGAAACCAACGCCCCTGCCAAACCCGATGGTTTCACCGGTTTCAGTGATTGGATTGCCGGCTTACTGATGAAACGTGCCGGGGCTACGGTTCCCAGCGCCAACCAAATCCGTCTGTTGCGCGACAGCAATGGCGACGGAGTGGCGGACCTGCAAACAATCTTCTTAGCGGGGCTGAATTCTCCCTTTGGCATGGCGCTGGTCGACGGAGAAATCTACGTCGCCAACTCAGATGCCGTTATGCGCTTTGCCTATCATGACGGCGATACGCAAATCAGCTCAGCGGGCACCCAAGTCATCGCTTTACCCGCTGGCACCATCAATCATCACTGGACTAAAAATATTATCGCCAGTGGCGACGGCAACTCGTTGTTTGTCACCGTTGGCTCCAATAGTAATGTTGCAGAGCGCGGCATGGCAGTAGAAACAGAACGCGCCGCTATTTGGAAAGTGGATCGAAGCACCGGTACCTATCGGGTGTTTGCCAGCGGCTTGCGCAACCCGAATGGCATGGCCTGGGAGCCAATAACCAATACCCTTTGGACTGTGGTCAATGAGCGCGATGAACTTGGCAATGACCTGGTTCCTGACTATTTAACCTCAGTACAAGAGGGTGGTTTTTATGGCTGGCCCTACAGCTACTTTGGCCAGCATCTGGATAGCAGAGTTGAACCACAACGCCCGGATCTAGTGGCCAAAGCCATAGTTCCTGATTACGCCTTAGGCGCACATACCGCACCACTGGGCTTGGCCATTTCTACCGGAAACAGTCTTCCTGCAATGTTTGCCAATGGCATGTTCGTCGGCTTACACGGTTCGTGGAATCGCAACCCGCCTAGTGGCTACAAAGTTATTTTTGTCCCCTTCAACCAAGGCCAATCCTACGGCCAGCCAATAGATGTGCTGACCGGCTTTTTGAGCGAAAACGGCGATGCCTATGGCAGACCGGTTGGCGTCGCCTTAGATGCCACTGGTGCACTGTTGGTGGCAGATGATGTCGGCAATATGATTTGGCGGGTTAGCAATACGAATTCACCATAAGCAATTGATTTAACAAAAATTAAATCTCAAGCAAATGATAATCGCACTCAGGGGCCGGAGACACCTTCGACGCCAAATTTATTTGGCATTCCTATCCCAGGGCGCCGTGCCGGCAAAAGCTTCGACCAGAAAATCAATCATCACCCGCACCTTCACGCTCAGATGACGGCGGCTTGGGTACATTGCCAGTACGTCGATGTCAGGTAATTTGTAGTCCGGCAATAACGGCACTAAAGCGCCGGAGGCGAGATCGGCGCCAATTAAAAAGGTCGGTTGCCAGATGATGCCAGAACCACTTAGTGCCATCGCTCTGGCGGTGTCACCATTATTGGTGTGCACCTTGCCTTTGACTTTCACCTGATGGCTTTTGCCAGCGTTGTCAGTAAAACTCCATTCATCGCCGGAATAGATGTAAGTGATACATTCATGATCTTTTAAATCCGCCGGCGTTTGTGGGATGCCACAGCGCTTTAAATACGCGGGCGCTGCGCATAACACATTGTGCGAACTGGCCAGTTTACGGGCGGCGTGATTGGTCGAACCGGCGCGCGAAATGCGGATCGCCAGATCGTAACCCTCTTCTACAATATCTACCACCCGATCAATCAATGCGATATCCAACTCTAACTCCGGGTAACGCCGGATAAACTCTGACCATAACGGCGCCAGATGCAAAATGCCAAAGCTTAAAGGAGCGTTAATACGCAGTCTCCCTCGTGGCTGCACTGCCGCTGACGATACCAAGGCTTCAGTTTCGGCGATTTCTGCCAGTATCGACTTGCAGCGCTCAAACAACGCTTCACCACTTTCGGTCAGCGACAACTTCCGTGAGCTGCGGTTTAATAACCGGCAACCTAAATAGCCTTCCAAATCATTGATATAGCGGGTAACGTTGGCAGGCGACGTATCCAGTTGATCGGCAGCTTTGCTAAAGCTTCCTTTACTCACCACCGTCATAAACATCTCGTACGCCCGTAATCTGTCCATTCCAGCCTCAATATTCATAATATGTGAACGATAGCTTTATATTCGCTACCTTCATCTACTAAAAGCTATTCACTATAGTGCATTCCCAGCAGGTCAGCTGACCTTGTGCAACAAAATCTGAGGAATACATCATGCAAAAATTAACCGGAAAAGTCGCGATTGTAACAGGTGCCAGTTCAGGTATTGGCCGCGCTACAGCTTTATTATTTGCCCGTGAAGGTGCCAAAGTAGTGGTCGGCGCGCGTCGTGAAACTGAACTAGCCAGCTTAGTGGCCGAAATTAAAGCCGCCGGCGGCGACGCTGTGGCGCTGGCCGGCAATGTGATTTCAGAAGACTACGCCAAAGCCCTGGTGGCGTTAGCTGTGAGTCACTATGGCCGGTTGGATATTGCCTACAACAACGCCGGTACTTTGGGCGAAATGGGCCCGAGTACAGAAGTGTCAGCACAAGGTTTTGCCGAGGCGCTGGAAACCAACTTAACCAGCGCATTTTTAGGCGCCAAACATCAAATCCCTGAAATGATTAAACAAGGTGGCGGCTCGATTATTTTCACTTCTACCTTTGTTGGTTATAGTTTTGCCTTCCCGGGCGTTGCCGCTTATGCCGCCAGCAAAGCCGGTTTGATTGGGTTAACTCAGGCGCTGGCTGCAGAGTTTGGTGCGCAAAATGTGCGGGTCAATGCGGTGTTACCAGGCGCTGTTGATACCCCAATGTACCGCGACATGAATGATAATGCCGAATCACAAGCTTTTATCACCCAGCTCCATGCGCTCAAACGGGTGGCGAGCCCGGAAGAACTAGCGCGTTCAGTGCTGTACTTAGCCTCGGATGATTCCTCTTTTGTCACCGGCACCGCATCCCTGGTCGATGGTGGCGC
>JAHJNE010000286.1 GCA_018820995.1 Gammaproteobacteria bacterium
AGCTGCTACAAAAAGCAGTGCAGGAACTGACCAGTTATGCCAATGAGCATCAGGTGAGTTTTCGGGTCACCGTCACCGCAAAGGATCCGACCTTAACCGCAGATCCCGACCGCTTGATGCAAGTACTGGCGAATTTACTGTCCAACGCCGCCAAGTTCTCCCCTGCCGGAAGCAGCATTTTATTGCATCTGGAGCAAGTTAAAGATGATCAACTGCGCCTGACCGTCACCGATCAGGGCGCTGGCATCCCAGACGCTTTTAAACAGCGCATTTTCCAGCCGTTTAGCCAGTTTGACGCCGCTGATAATCGCAGCCGTGGTGGTACTGGTCTGGGGCTAACCATCACCAAAGCCATTGTCGAAAAACATCGTGGGCAGATTAGATACGTCAACGCCACTGAACAAGGCAGCAGTTTTATTGTTGATTTACCCAGGCAGCAGCAAGTGCCGCCGCCGGCAGCGTCTTAAACGCTGGCGTGGCGGCGAAGTGAATAATTAATGACTGAGTATCAGCAACTGCCAAGGGCCAAGGTTTGCGGCCGTTGGTTGCTCGGCCCACACCAACTGATCAGTCGCTTTGGGCAATTGTTCAGCAGTTAGGTCGACCGATGTGGCTGAAATATTGAGTAAAAACACCGTGCTGCTGCCGTTTAGTTGCCGCTCAATCCGTAACAGTTTGCCATCCGCGGCTGAGGTGACCTGAAACGAACCGGCGACACCCAATTCAGGACGATGTTTTTTCAGTTGGATCAAAACCTTATACAACGACCATAAAGAATTGGCTTGTTGCTGCTGTTCGGCAACCGTCAGTCCACCTTTAAGTTGCACGGTTAAAAACGGCGTCCACCAGTCGGTGCTGTGCTGTGGTGGGAATAAATCGGCAGACTCGACCCAGGCTTTGCTGGCAGTGGTAAAACCGGCTTGGGCGCTGGTGTCCCATAACATCGGTGAACGGCGCTGAATATGTTCGGCGTCAGAAGCCTGGGTCAAACCAATTTCTTCACCGTAATACAAATAAGAACTGCCAGGAGATGCAAATAACATGGCTGCGGCAAGCTTAGCTTTTTGCTGGTCGCCTTTTAGTTGCCAGCCAATACGCGGTTGATCATGGTTGGTAATAAAGGGGCTGAAATACCCCATCGGCACACCCGCATCAAGGCGCTGTTGATAATTTTGTTGCAGCACCTCCGCGCCCGTGGGAGCCGCGCCCGATTGCGCCGCTTGCATGGTGCCAAATTCAGCTTTTACCCCGCCATCACCCTGCAGCAATGACAACACTTTATAGCCAAAATCAAAATCAAAGCCAGCGTCCAGGCCTTTGCCGTCAGCGTAATATTTGGCGGCCACCGGTAAGTCTGCCCAGGCTTCGCCAACGAGCATGGCGTCCGGCTGAATAGAGCGTACATAACTGCTGAAATCTTGCCAATAAGCAATGGTTTGCGCGGTATCGGCCTGCTGCCCCGGACCATTTTCGATGGCATAACGCACCGCGTCTAGCCGAAAACCTGCAACGCCTTTATCCAGCCAGAATTTGGCCATTTTTTTCATTTCCGCCACCACGTCCGGATGGGTCAAATTAAGATCCGGCTGTGAGGCGCCAAAAGCGGCGTAATAATAAGCTTTGCGGGTCTGGTTATAGTGCCAGACCACTTTGGGGTCAGTTTTGCTAGCGTCCCAGGCCGGGCCCCAGCCATCAGTGGGTAAATCATCACGCCAGATAAAATAGTCTTTATACGGCGCTTCGCCAGCGGCAGAACGTTTAAACCAGTCGTGCTGATCAGAGATATGGTTGATGACTAGATCAAGAATAATGCGGATGTTTTTGGCTTTGGCGTCCTGCACTAAGGCTTCAAAATCGGCCATGCTGCCGTAGTCGGCTTCGACCTGATAAAACTCGGTAAAGTCATAACCATGATAAGACGGCGCTTCAAATATCGGCGTCAACCATAGCGCATCAACACCAAGATCTTGTAAATAAGGGATTTTACTGCGAATACCATTGAAATCACCATGACCGTCGCCATTCGAGTCAGCAAAACTGCGTGGCCA
>JAHJNE010000287.1 GCA_018820995.1 Gammaproteobacteria bacterium
ATCGGTAGCCGATTCCAGGGCCAGATTCAGCGGGATCATGCGCCGTTCAATGTACAAATGTGAGATTACCACCATGTCATCTTCAATACTGAGCGAGCCTGGGATCGCTTCTTGCAATTCAGTCAAAAGCTCTGGCGCAAAGCGGTTTTTGGGCAGGGCGACATAAGAATATTCCATGGTATCAGCCATGCGGCCAACCCGATCATGCTTTTTCACCAGGAAGTAACGGTCTTTCACCGTATCGCGGCCAAAGGCTTTGGTGTCGGAAAAACGGTCGCGGATCACTTTGAAAACATAAGGAAAAGAGGGCAGTGTAAACACCATCATCACCATGCCGCGGATACCGGGGGCGGCGACAAATTTGTCTGATGAATTGGCCAAATGTTGTAACAATTCACGGTAAAACTCAGTTTTGGCTTGTTTGTATAAACCAATAGAAGCGTAAAGTTCGGCCAAAGTTTTATGAGGTAGTAATTCTTTTAAGAAATGTACCAAGGCCGAAGGGACCGCCGTTTCCACCATGAAATAGGCGCGGGAAAAGCCAAAGATAATTGTCATCTGTTGACTATCAGTAATGAGCGTATCGATATATAGCAGGTTTTGATCGGCGTTGTGGTGAAGTAGCAGTGGAATGATAAATGGCTGTTGGCCATCGGGACTCACCACACGGCCAACGATATAGGCCGCTTTGTTCCGGTAAAATACCGATTTGAGGATATCAAATCGAATTTGATGTACCGGATGTCGGGCATGACTGGATTGGTGTCGAAATGCTTGCAGTAACAAGCGGATATCGTGCTCTAAGTCGACAAAAGGAAGCGGAAATAAAAAGCTGGCAACTATTTTTCTGATGCAATGACGCAGTCCATCCTGTGCTGGAAAATAACTGTCGTAGACCGACGCGACAGGGGCCGGTAGTTTTTGCTTGGATAACGTCGACTCAACAAAAATATTCTGATTATGAAAATATTTTCGGTCAAAAAGACGGCAAAATACTGAATTATAAAACGTTTCTGCCAACTCCGCCTGGGGATGAAAGCCTAAATATTTCAGGTAATGTTGTTTTACTTGCTGCCATAAAGGTTCATCCAGACAATCTTGTGGGAGTTCTTTTACCAGTTGATCAATGGCTTCTTGTACCCGTTGATCATAAAACGAAATCCGATCTGAACTGTCTTGGGCAAATCCACGCCAGTCGGCAGTCGCAAAACGTTGTTTTGCCTGCGCAGTGATTTGCTGGAACAAACTGAAATGACGGCGAAAACCTTTAAGGATCACTTCTGCAATATGTTGCGCCTGAGTCATGACAAGTCCTGAATGAATGGAGTGAATACTCTAGTTTGGCAATTATTGTTAACGCAGCTCAAACAAAAAAGCAATGCCGAATTCCCCAAGGTGAGCGTGGTTTGCTCTCGCTTGACAGCTATTAGCGGGTTCGATGATGGAGGTGATTCAAATTGATGCTGATTAATTTGATTTTGTTAGCAGCCGACTGGAAATGCTTAAAAAGATTTGAATTCAGCCGGGTGCAAGAACCCTAGAGAGTAAACTTTACCATACAGGTCGCGTTGTTAAATAAATGATATAAAAAATATATCAAAAAGTTATCATTATAAGTCATTTAAATTAACTAAACTTTTCCTTTCTTGTCACAACAATGGGAATTGGTATGAACATAGTTAAAAGGATTTGTAGATTATTGATTTGGGGATTCGTGCTGTTTCAATGTCGGCCAGTCTGGTCAGAACAAGCAACAATCGAATGGCAACAACAACAATACCGGCCACTTTTTTATGATTTTAATCAGGATAATATTCCAGATCTGCTTTTACAGGCTGAGTCAGAAGCCTATCCCTCTCTGTTGATTACTGGTCAAATTGATTCGGTAGAAGTCAGATATTTAACTGAAAACAGTGTGCAATTACCGACGAAAATTGCTGATATGGACTGGTCTGCGCCACAGGCACAATTGCTGCCACTGCAAAATAGTGCTGAAAGCCGAAGTCTGTTAGTTGTATTCCCGAACAGAAAGACTGCTCAGCTTTTTGCCTTCAACGGGCAGACCATTGATTTCCGGCATCCAATTGCGAAATACCAAGCAACAGACTGGGCTTTTTTAGCGCAAGTGGCCGACCATGAACTTCATGTTGCTGATTTTGACAATGACGGCATCGATGAAATATTGCAGCTGGCTAATGTCGGCGGCCAGCATCAAATCCTGAAACTACAGCCGAATTTCAACTTAAAGTCGCAGCAGACATTTCCAGAAAACTTGCCTTGGGGCTTATCGGGTCAAGCCCGAATTATTATTCGCGATTTTGATAACAATGGTTATGCCGATATTTTTGCATTGGCAAAAGCGCCAGGTTCGCCGCATTATTTGGTGTTATCTGACCAAACCGGACAGTTTAAAAATCCGCAAGGGCAGGAGATCTCCGCCACCCTTGGCGGTAAGCCCTGGTTTGATGATGGCTCAGGTACGGTTGTGGCGCAACTGCCAGAAGAGCAACGAAATGTGTTACTTCGATTTTATAATAATGCTGAAGTAACAACATCTGCAGGCAGCAAGTGTGTTGGCTGGATATTTGATCCACAGCAGAACACAAGCTGGGAGTATTGCTTGCCGGTGAAATCCGCTGTGCAACCAGCTGGAGCAAAACCTCAGGTTACCGGCAAGTTGCAGCCACAAGCAGTTCAATCGCAGCCAGTATTGCCATTCATTCAAAGTTCGTGTCCCATAATTGATCCAGCATCAACAATCGACGTGTTTGATCCTTCTGCCAGTGGTTGGTGTCCGCCTTCCGGTATTGCAACTCCTGGATCGGCACCAACTCTGGCTGCGAGCAGCTACCCTGTGAACTTTAGATTTAGTGCCAAAATGCAAACTATCTATGCTTATTCAAAGGTGTACTACGAGCTATGGGCGTTGGATGAAGCAGGTGTATTTTCGATGCTTGGTATGGTGGTGATTGCTAGCCCGGAATCTAACAAACCAATAGTGTCAGTGCTTGCTGGATTCGCCAACGCCGGAAACTATCAGCTGATGTATCGGATTTGTGAGGATTACGGCTGTGGCGGCTTTAGTCCATCAACTACCGTCAGGATATATAAGGATACCGTCAAGCATACCGTTTCAACAAACGTAAGTTTCGGCGGTAGTATTTATCCCGTGACAAGTAGTGTCGAACAAGGAAGAAGTTTCAGTTTTACTTTAACGGTAAACAGTGGTTATAACATTGGCAGTGTATCCGGCTGCAATGGCAGTTTATCCGGCAACACCTATACCACTGGCGCTATTTCCGGCGCTTGCACGGTGAGTGCGTCATTCAATCTGGCGCCAGTTTATCATACGGTATCAACGATCTCTGGAAGTGGCGGTACCATTTCTCCGGCCTCACGTAGTGTTTTACAGGGAACGAGTACCAGTTTCACTGTGCACCCAAGTCTTGGTTATCTTATTGCAAGTGTTTCAGGTTGTGGTGGCAGTTTATCTGGTAATACCTTTACCACCGCAGGCGTCAATGGTGCTTGTACCGTCAGTGCGTCATTTAGTCTGGCACCCGTTTATTATTCGGTTTCAGCCAGCGCCGGAACTGGCGGCAGCATTTCACCTGCTTCACGTAGTGTCGTTAAAGGTAGTAGCACAAGTTTTACTGTGGCAGCCAATAGCGGGTATAGCATTGCGAGTGTGTCAGGATGTGGTGGTAGTTTATCTGGCAATACCTTTACCACGGGGGCTGTAAACGGGGCTTGTACGGTGAGTGCATCTTTTAATATGCAACCAGTTAATTATACCGTATCAACCAGCGCCGGAAGTGGCGGCAGCATTTCACCTGCTTCACGTAGTGTCGTTAAAGGTAGTAGCACAAGTTTTACTGTGGCAGCCAATAGCGGTTATAGCATTGCGAGTGTATCAGGGTGTGGTGGTAGTTTATCTGGCAATACCTTCACCACGGGGGCTGTAAACGGTGCTTGTACGGTGAGTGCTTCTTTTAATGCGGTGCCAGTGCTTCATACCATTTCGACTAGCGCAGGACCCGGCGGTAATGTCTCGCCGACTTCACGCAGTGTTGGGCAAGGGAGTCGCACCAGTTTTGACGTCATACCCATGATTGGTTTTAGTATTGGCAGTGTTTCAGGGTGTGGCGGTAGTTTATCCGGCAATACCTTTACCACGGGGGCTATAAACGGTGCTTGTACAGTGAGTGCTTCTTTTAATGCGGTGCCAGTGCTTCATACTATTTCGACCAGCGCAGGAACCGGCGGCAGTATTTCACCTGTTTCGCGTAGTGTGAACCATGGTAGCGAAACCACATTTACGATCATTGCCAACAGCGGTTTTGTGATTGATCAGGTGACAGGGTGTAATGGTAGCTTGTATGGCTCCTTATTCACCACCGGTGCCGTCAATAGCTCCTGTACCCTGAGTGCAACTTTTAAAGCGGGAGTGGCCACGCCGCAGCTTATTTATTTACACACTGACGCACTCGGGTCGGTGATTGCTGAAACGGATGCAAATGGCGTGGTAATTAAAAAGACCGAGTACAAACCCTTTGGCCAAAGTGTCGACCATTAACGATATGAACTGAAACCGGCCTGCCCAATGATTATTGCCTTGTGGATCGCACGAAGTGAACGTTAGGTTGTGCTGGTTGTGTCATCGGTCAGCGAACATTCGATTGTGAAGTTGATTTTACATCGTAATGTTCGCTATCTGTTTTTGCCTATATAAGGCAAGATCCACAGCTGCGAGCAAGCTTCTTTCTCAATTTCTTTTTGGTCATTCCTTTTCAAATCTCTGGCTGTATGTGGCGCTTGTTTGCCAACAGAATTGATAAAAATCAGCAACGATGATGAAATGTATACCGAAGGTAGATAGGGTATTGCTGGTCTTTTTAACGCAGTCATCGACTTCTGCTGATCAATGGTTAAAATGTTCAACCATCACAGACTTCATCATCTGTTACTTCAAACCAGCAACTCGGATGTTGCGGTAACAACCAAAGCCGCCGGGCACAAGAGCACACCTTATGACGCAAAATTTCTCTGCTATCGACAATTTGCAGGACCGACTCAACGCCTTATTGCATGATGCACGGCAACTGAAACCGGAAGGCAAAGTTGCTGACTATATTCCAGCGCTGGCGGAGGTTCCCGCGGATAAACTCGCGATTGCGGTCATGACGCTGGATGGCAAGATTTGCGCATCAGGCGACAGCCTTGAATCATTTTCGATTCAAAGTTTATCGAAAATTTACGCTTTGGTGCTGGCGATGCAATTGCAGGGAGATGCGTTATGGCAACGGGTGCGGATGGAGCCATCCGGCCAGCCGTTTAACTCAATTGTGCAGTTAGAGTGGGAGAAGGGTATTCCGCGCAATCCGGTGATTAATGCCGGAGCTATTGTGGTCTCCGATGTACTGGCCAGTCATTATTCAGCGTCAAAAAATACCTTTTTAATGTTTATCCGTCGCCTGGCGCAAACCGAGCACATATTCGCCAATGCGAAAGTGTACGCTTCGGAGCAGGAGCACGGTAATCGTAATGCGGCACTAGCCTATCTGATGAAAAGCTTCCACAACATCGAAGCCGATGTGCCTGAAGTATTAGCGCAGTATTTTCATCAATGCTCGGTTGAAATGAACTGTCAGCAGTTGGCGCGGAGTTGGTTATTTCTAGCAAATCGGGGCGTGGATCCGGTGACTAAAGAGCAAATCTGTAGCCGTAAGGATGCACAAAGGGTGAATGCGATTTTGTCGACCAGCGGCATGTATGATCAGTCCGGCGAGTTTGCCTTCACCGTCGGTTTGCCCGCAAAAAGTGGCGTTGGTGGCGGTATTGTGGCGATAGTTCCAAACTACGGTGTGATTGCCAGTTGGAGCCCACCACTGAATAGTTTTGG
>JAHJNE010000288.1 GCA_018820995.1 Gammaproteobacteria bacterium
AGGTCATTCGAGATCCTGATGAGGTGATTGCTGCACTGTTAACATTTAAACCAGATGTTTTGTTACTGGACATGTATATGCCAGCATTTTCTGGTGCTGAAATTTCAGGTGTGATTAGACAATATGATTCGCTAAGTAGCCTGCATGTCACATTTTTATCAGCCGAACATGATATTCAACAGCAACTACAGGCATTATCCTTTGGTGCAGACGACTTTATTACCAAACCCATTTCAAATGAAAATCTGGTGACTTCTGTCAAGTTAAGGCTGGCACGCAATCGAGAAATTAAATCGTTGATTGAACGGGACAGTCTGACTGGCTTAGTTAAGCATGGTGCAATTAAGGATGCAGTTCTCAGTGAATTTGATCGGATGAGCCGTAGTGGTGAGCATTTCTGCGTCGCAATGGTTGATTTAGACCACTTTAAAAACGTGAATGACAGTTATGGACATGCTACGGGTGACATTGTCATCAGTACCATCGCCACCTTATTGCGTAAAAGACTGCGGCGCAGCGATCGTGCCGGTCGTTATGGTGGGGAGGAGTTTTTAGTCGTATTGCCAAAGTGCAGTGCTGCAGATGCAAAATTGCTGCTCGATAGCATTTTAGATTCCTTTAGAGAAATTCACTTTAGCGCTGGCCCACAACATTTTTCATGCACATTTTCTGCTGGTATCGTCTGCAGCTCTGCTAACTATTCAGACGCTGAAGCGATGATGAAAGCTGCAGATGAGGTGCTTTATCAGGCTAAACATCGTGGGCGAAATCAAGTGCAGGTATTAGCAGGTCATTAGTATTCAATTTTTTGCAATGCGTCAGTTACGCACGCCGGATAGCTTCCATGCATTGAAGAATGAATTTGCACATGAGACAAAGTTATAGATCAAATTTCCAGAAGTTAAGTCTGCGGTCTAACGTTGTTAGAAAAGGAAGACGACTAATAATGTCCGCCATTAAAGCAAAGCAGAGATTCGTTCTTTCAAGAGCGGCTGATCTGAACAGCTGCAATTCGCTCTTTGTTACCATTCAAATGCATCATAAAAGCTGTCAATCCCCGTAAAGCGAGCCGCCTTAAAATCAATCGTTTGAGGTTTTAAGCCGACACCTGTCTGAGCAGGTCGACGGTAGCGACCTGCGAGTTTTGTCGGCGCCTCAAACGGTTGATTTTATTGCGGGCTTTCGAGCGATCCGGGGTCGCCTTTTCTTTGGTTTCTTTCTTTTGGCGAAGCAAAAGAAAGAAACTCGCCATAGGCGAAACGCTTTTAAAAACAGCCGTTTGCTGTCAAATATACATTACCGGCGTACTACACTTCGGGTGAGTATGTCCACGTCTGGCGGTCAGTAACACCGGTTGCCAGCGCAAGCGGCTTTGCCAAAGCGCCAAAGCAGCCGCTTACCCAAGCTCTCGCTCGCTCGCCAAGCGCTCACTAAACTCAACCGCTGGCATCGGTTTACCAAACAAATACCCCTGGATCAGGTAACACTGGCGCTGGGTAAAAAATGCCAGTTGTTGCTCGGTCTCAACCCCTTCGGCGATACAGTACATGCCTAAGCTGTTGGCCATACTCAGCATTGCATCAATGATGGTTTCGTCATTGCTGTCGATTCCGATGTCTTTGACAAAACTTCGGTCGATTTTAATGGCGTCAATTGGCAGTTCTTTTAAATATTTTAACGATGAATAACCTGTACCAAAATCATCCAGCGCCAGCAGGATCCCGAGCTCACTTAATGCCAGCATGGTGGCGATGGCACTTTCGTGGTCTTGCATTAAGGCGCTTTCTGTCACTTCAAAGCGCAAGCAACTGGCAGGCAACTGATATTTCTGTAGCAGGTTGCCGGTGAGGATTGCTAAATTTTCCTGCTCTAAATGCCGGGTAGATAAATTCACCGACAAGTACAATTGATAACCTGCCTGATACCACTGCTGCACATCACAAAGTGCGCGTTCCAATAAGGTTAATGTCATTGGGATAATCAGGTTTAAATCTTCCGCCAGCGGAATAAATTCGGACGGTGGTACTAAACCATCCAATGATTGCCAGCGCATGAGTACTTCAGCGCCCACGACTTTTTGCTGACGGCTGTCATAAATTGGCTGATACACATTATAAAATTCATCCTGCTGATAAGCACTGCGCAGCTTTGTTTCCCGCGCTAACTGCATGTAAGCTTTTTCGTTCATCTCATTGATAAAAAACTGAAAATTGTTCCGACCGTTGTCTTTTGCATGATACATCGCGACGTCGGCGTGCTTGAGAAGCTCTTTGGCGTCAAGTGCGTCTTCCGGGAACACCGCAATGCCGATACTGGGTGATACGCTGACCGTATGGGCGCCTAACTGCATCGGTTCGCCAATGGTTTTAATCATTTTCCGCGCAACATGGCTAATGTTGTCGTCGTTTTTATAAGCTTCGAGCAGGACGACAAATTCATCACCGCCCAATCGCGCCACTGTGTCGGTTAAGCGTAAGGTGTCGGTGAGGCGTCGAGCTACTTTTTTCAGTAGCAAATCACCGATATCATGGCCGAGACTGTCGTTAATTTGCTTGAACTTATCCAAATCGATAAAACACAATGCCAGCGAGCGTTGTTCGCGTTTGGCTTGTTCGATGCCGTGGTAAATGCGGTCCATTAACAGGGCGCGATTCGGCAGGCCGGTCAGGGTGTCATAGCTTGCGAGATAACGTAAATCATCCTCTGCTTGTTTTTGCGCGGTAATGTCGGTGAACACCAGCACAAAAAACTCTACCTGCAAGTCTTCACCAACTGCAGTAATGTTAATGAGGGTCGGCCGTTCAGCGCCATCCGGACAGTGCACCAGCTCTTCACCTTGCCAATGCTGATTGACGGTCATCCCAGCCAATAATTTGGTATAAAAACGTCGGCGATTGAGGCTGATACCAAGGTCGTGCGCTCGCGGATTGCTGAGGTATTCGTCCATATTGCCAAATACATCGCTAAATGATTGGTTGGCCGCC
>JAHJNE010000289.1 GCA_018820995.1 Gammaproteobacteria bacterium
AGGCAACCGCCACAATAAACAGTGGCCATTTTTGCAACAACAGGGCAAATAATGATGAACTCGACCTTCAGGCAAAATGTGCGCCGACTGGCTCAAAGGCAGCCAATAAAATTGCTGGTGCTGCTTGCCAGTAGCTGGCTGCTACTGAGTTGCAGTCAGCAGCAGGATGTAGTGACGCTGCGGATGGGCCATTCACTGGACCAGGAACATGTGGTGCATAAAGCCATGGTAAAAATGGCCGAGCGACTGGCGTTTTATTCCAACGGCAGCATGCAAATCCGGATTTATAGCGGTGGTCAACTTGGTTCTGAGCGCGAGCTGGTCGAACTGTTGCAAATCGGCAGCCTGGCAATGACCAAAGTCTCAGCGTCGCCACTGGAAGGTTTTGTCCCGCAGATGAAGGTGTTTAGCCTGCCTTATGTGTTTCGCGATAGTGCACATTTATGGACGGTACTTGACGGCGAGATTGGTCAACAGTTACTGGACGCCATGTCACCGGTGCGGTTAAAAGGTCTGGGGTATTATGATGCGGGCAGCCGCAGTTTTTATACCACGCAAAAGGAAATCCATACGCCGGCTGATTTAAAAGGCCTGAAATTCCGGGTGCCGAATAGTCAAACTTCTGTTGAGATGGTGCAGGCGCTCGGTGGTGCTGCAACGCCGGTAGACTGGGGCGAACTTTATACTGCTTTGCAACAAGGTGTGGTCGATGGCGCCGAAAATAACCCGCCAAGTTTTTATTTATCAAGACATTACGAACTTTCAAAATACTACATTCTGGACGAGCACAGCAGTGTGCCGGACGTGATCCTGATGAGCCAGCACATCTGGGATCACCTCACGTCTGAGCAACAAGGCTGGGTGCAGCTCGCGATGCATGATTCAATTGTGTATCAGAAAGCGCTTTGGCAGCAGGCCAGTGACGATGCCCTGGAAAAGGTTAAAGCGCACGGCGTGCAAGTCATTTATCCGGATAAAACGCCATTTGTGAAGGCTGTTCAGCCACTACACGATCAGCTCAAAGGCACTGCACTTGGTGATTTGCTGCAAAAAATCAAAGAGATGCCAGTGGCCACAGTAAACGGAGGTGCGCATGAATAAGACCGTATTTTGGGTTGACCAAATTTTACGCCGTACTCTGATGGGGTTGATGGCGTCGATAGTGCTCGTGGTGTGCTGGCAAGTCTTGTCGAGGTTTGCCCTGGGCGAACCAAGTTCCATGACCGAAGAAATTGCCCGTTGTTTGCTGCTGTGGATTGGCATGTTAGGCGCTGCTTTTGCTTATCGGACCGGGCAACATTTGGGACTGGATATTCTGACCCGGAAAATGCCTCCGATTTGGCAACACCGGGTAGCACTGGTGTTAACGGCAGCGGTGGTGTTGTTTGCGCTGGCGGCCATGGTGGTGGGTGGTGGCCAATTAGTGTTACTGACTTATCAGCTCAATCAGATGTCGGCAGCGCTTGGAATTCGGGTGAGCTGGATTTATCTGGCGTTGCCACTGGGTGGTTTATTGATCGCTTTTTATGGTCTGTGTCAGCTGCGCTGTTTGTGGCAGAAAATTGAACTGACACCAGCGGAGGATTGTTAAGATGGAATTGTCTGCTTTGGTGTTATTGCTGGTCTTTTTTGCGCTGTTAATGCTCAACGTGCCGATTTCGTTTTGTATTGGTTTGGCCACACTCGCTACCATGCTACTCAGTATGGATTTATTACCGGCTCTGACGACGCTGGCACAACGCATGGCAGGTGGTCTGAATAGCTTTGCTTTGCTTGCTATTCCATTTTTTGTGCTCTCGGGTTTATTGATGGGGCGTGGCGGGATCGCCAAGCGACTGATTGAATGTGCGATGGCGTTAGTTGGCGCATTACCTGGTGGTTTAGCGCTGGTCAATGTGGTGTCTTGTATGCTGTTTGGTGCGATTTCCGGATCTGCTGTGGCAGCCACTTCAGCCATTGGCAGTTTTATGCTGCCGGAAATGAAAAAACAAGGTTATGACGACAGTTACAGTGCTGCGGTAACCGCTGCGGCGGCAACGACGGGGATGCTGATCCCACCATCAAATATTATGATTGTCTACGCGATTGCCAGTGGCGGCGTGTCGATAGCGGCTTTGTTTGTGGCAGGTTATTTGCCCGGGTTGTTGTTAGGGCTGTCGTTGATGATTGTCTGTGGCGGTTACGCCAAGTTAAAAGGCTATCCGATTGGTGCGCGTTTACCGCTGAAATTAGTGGCCACAAAAGTGGCAGCGGCCATTCCCAGTTTGTTTATGATTTTCCTGGTGATTGGCGGCATTATTAGCGGAATTTTTACCGCGACTGAAGCCGGCGCCATTGCAGTGGTGTATTCCTTCGTGCTGGCGGTTGGCGTGTACCGTGAAGTGAAAGTGTCCGAGCTTGGCAATATCTTATTAAAATCCACCGAAACAACTGCCATTGTGCTGGCTTTGATTGCCACTTCGGCAGCGATGTCCTGGATTTTATCCTATGAAAATATTCCGCAGTCGATAAGCGCGGGGTTATTGACCTTAAGCGACAACCCAATCCTGATTTTGTTATTAATCAACGTTATCTTGCTGGTTGTTGGCGCTTTTATGGATATGACACCAGCAGTGCTGATTTTCACGCCAATTTTTCTACCCGTTGCGGTTGAGTTAGGAATGTCGCCGCTGCATTTTGGCATCATGCTGATTTTAAACTTGTCGATTGGTCTGGTGTCGCCGCCGGTGGGTAGTGTGCTGTTTGTCGCTTGCGCCATTGCCAAAGTGCGCTTGGAGCAACTGCTAAAACCCTTGTTACCGATGTATTTAGCGATGATCGCCGTATTGATGCTGGTCACTTATGTTCCGGCAATCAGCGAGTGGCTGCCGTCAGTATTCAATTTACATACCTAAATCATTGAAGTTGCAGGTCGGCGGGTACTCAATAAATCCCCATCGGCATCTTGAACGATGCAATTGGGTGGTGAAGGTGACCAGCCGGTGCCGCTTCAAAAGTGACAGAATATAGGAGGTTGTGATGAGCAGTTATGTGATCCCAAACCTGGCCAATGCTTGCCGGTTGCTGGAACTGGTGGCACGCTCGCCGCTGGGGTTAAGTTTATCCGAGCTGGAGCAACAGTTAGTTTTGCCACGAACCACGGCATTTCGGATCTTACAGACTTTGTGCCAGCAACAGGTGCTTTGCAAACAAGGCCGAAAATATTTAGTCGGCACCGGTCTCTATCGGTTAGGGCTTGATTTGATTAATCACAATCCGCTGCACCAGCAGGCGTTACCACATCTGCAACAACTGGCATTAGCTACCGGGTTAAGTGCGCAATTGATGTTGCCACAACAAGGCAGTGCTTTGGTGGCCGAAGTGGTGGATAGCCCCAATAACTTTGGGATGGCGGCCAGACCTGGTTTTTGCGCCGAATTACATTGTTCAGCAGCAGGTAAATTGTTTTTAACTCATTTGTATTTTGAGCAATTGGCCGAGCTTGCAATCAAACCTGGCTTTGCCCGGCACACGGCACAAACTATTACCGATCCGGCCGCGCTCAAGGTAGAATTGCAACGAATTCAAGCGCGAGGTTATGCCCTGGACCAACAGGAATACCGGGACGGTGTCCGTTGCCTGGCCGTGCCGGTACGCGATCAGCGCGGCGTGGTGGTCGCAGCGATTGGCGTCACAGGTCCGTTGCAACTATTTCCGGAACTTGCGATTAATACGGTTGCGCAACAAGTAAAACAAGCGGCTATTGCAGTATCCTTGGCGACCTATCGACCAGAGTTGTTGGTAGGCGCCCGCTAAAGTCGCTTTAAAACAAGATTTATTGACGTCTGCGCTTCGTTTGTTGCAACGTTTCAGGCCGAAACAAGGTCGTTGATACCGCGTTTTTTTATAAATACAAAAGCATAATGACGATAACAAGTCGAACCGATGAAGGTCACATGCATAAAACTTCGACGATTAATGATGTTGCCAGGCTTGCCGGCGTGTCAAAACGCACCGTATCCCGCGTCATCAATGGCTCACTGAGTGTGGGCGATGCCACCCGTGAGCGGGTTGAAAAAATTATCAGTGAATTAAATTATTCACCCAATACCCAAGCACGTGGTCTGGCGTCGAGTCGTTCCTATTTATTGGGGTTAATTTACGATAACCCCGATGCGTTGTACCTCGATGATGTGCAGCGTGGGGTGCTGGAGGTCTGCTCGCAGTTGGGTTACGAGTTGGTGGTGCATCCATGTCGTTATCGCAGTGAGTCGCTGGTTCAGGATTGTTTTAATTTTATTAATCGTTCAAAACTGGACGGGGTGATTGTGCTGCCGCCGGTGTCTGAATTAGATCATCTGGCGTCCGCGTTAAAAGATGCTGGACGGCCTTATGTGCGGTTAACTTCGGTGCTGCTGGATGAAACCCGGCATAGTGTGGTGTCGGATGACCGCGCCGCCGCCGCCGAGATGGCTCGTTATTTTGCCCAACTAGGTCATAGTGACATCGCTTTTATTAGTGGTCCTCAGCGTTACAAATCATCATCGGAACGGATGGAAGGTTTTAAGTTGGGTTTGTCGGCTTATGGCATTACGCTAAAATCGGATCGGATAGTTGAAGGCAACAACACCTATGAAACCGGTATTGAATGCGCTAAGCAGTTATTAGCGCAACAGCCATTGCCCAGTGCTATTTTTGCCAACAATGATCAGATGGCTGCAGGGGTGTTAAAAGCAGCCCATGATTTAGGAATTGCTATACCGAAGCAACTTTCGGTCGCAGGGTTTGATGATAACTTATTAGCGTCCAGGGTGATCCCTGCGCTTACTACCATCCGACGTCCGGTGCGGCAAATGGCGCAACTGGCGGCCAGTAAAATTATTATGGATATCGAACATAACAGCAAAGCGGCCAATAATGTAGCAGCAAAAGTTGCGCCGACGTTGGTGGTGCGTGAATCGACAGCACGATTTGCTGAGCCTGAAAGCTGAGTTTCGATATTAGAAAAATCTAACATTCAGGCTGCCATTCTGCAGCAGATTCGGGTATTGTTTAAGGTACTGGCATTACGATCACAGGAAGTATCGTCTGGTGCGTTTTACAATTTTGTTGCTGTTGCAACTGCTACTGTCCATTGTTAGTCATGAAGTTATGGCGCGCCCTGCGCCACTCGCTGATTATTTCCGTGAAAGCTGGACCACCCGTGATGGTCTGCCGCACAATACCATCAACAGTATTGTTCAAAGTAAAGACGGCTATTTATGGTTCGCAACCTGGGAAGGGGCGGCCCGTTATGATGGTCGTACTTTTACCGTGTATGGACGGAGTGAACTGACCGGATTGCCAGATTCGGGTGTCAGAGTCTTTCATCTTGACCGGAATGGTGATGTTCTGATGGGTGGTTCCCGTGGTGGTATGGCGATGGTTCAGAATGACCATTGGCAATCGTTGCCAGCGGTTGGAACCCTGATCAATGATTTAATGCGTGATGCCAATGACCGGCTATGGATTGCGACTGAAGGTGGTGGTTTGCTGTTACAGCAACCGAATGGGGAGACCCAACACTTTGGCGCTGCCGATGGTTTAGCACCGACGGTGATCTATCGCTTGCTCGAGGATAGCCAAGGAAAAATCTGGCTGGCGACACAACAAGGTTTGTACTGGTTTGACCCAACGCTATCCAAGCCTGTGTTTCACTTAGCAGGACCTGAGCAAGGCATGCCTTTGACGTCAATTTTTACTCTGGCGCTAGACGGTGATGGTGTCTTGCTGGTCGGGACTGAGCAAGGTCCCTTTAAGCAACAAGGTGCACAATTTGTTTCACTGGCACCTGAACTAGATGGCGTTGCTGTGTCGGTTATCATGCTGGATCAGCAACAACAACTCTGGTTTGGCACCGTGAATCAGGGGTTGATGCGTTTGAGCGCTTTAGGCTTAGAGCAGTTGACGGTTGCCGACGGTTTGCCCAACAACCGTGTGCTTTCGTTATGGCAAGACCGTGAGAAAAGTATTTGGATTGGCACTAATGGCGGGGTATTGCGTCTACGCGACGCGCCATTTACCAATTTGACCGCAGACAAAGGTTTGTCTGACAACTATGTACGCACTGTGCTTGAACACAGCGACGGCTCGGTCTGGATAGGCACCAGTGGTGGACTTGATCGCTATGTCAAAGGCCAGCTGGTCCCCGTCACCAGTCGGCACGGCCATTCAATGACATCCATCTTGAGTCTGGCGGAAGGGCCTGATGGTGATGTGTGGGTCGGCAGTTATTCCCACGGCCTGATACGACTGCGCGACGGAAAGGTTATGTCTATTATAGATAGGACCTTAGGCTTAACTTCCAATGAAGTTAGGGCCATTTTACCGATGGCGGATGGTAGCGTTTGGGTGGGTACCTCCGGCGGTTTAAGTCACTTGGTCGAAGGTAAAGTTCGTGAATATCATGTCAGTGATGGTTTACCCGGTGAATTTGTGTCTGCACTGATGTTGCAGCCAAATGGCAAGCTATGGGTCGGCACTGGCAGTGGTGTCGCGGTGTTGGCTGGTGATCGTTTTCAGAGTTTACCGTTGAATAAGTTAGATAGTGCCGACTATGTATTTGGCTTTTATCAGCCACCGCACAGCGCCGATTTATGGCTGGCGACGGATCGCGGGCTCGTGTTCTACGACGCAGCAAAAGACAAAATGCATCTGGTCAGCAAAGCATCGGGTTTACCTTTTGACCGGATTTTTAGCATTGTCGCCGAAGAAGAACAGTATTTTTGGCTAAGCTCCAATCGCGGTATTCTGCGGGTAAAGCAGGACGACTTAATGCAAGTGGCGACTGGCGATCAAACGCAACTGGTTGGCTATGAATTATTCGGCGAAAGTGACGGGATGCAAAGTGCCCAGTGCAATGGCGGTTCAATGCCAGCAGCAATTGCCCGTCATGATGGCAGTTTATGGTTTGCGACCTCGCAGGGGGTCGCGATGGTGACACCGTCGCGGCTTAGTGAGTTTACCACCCATACTCCGCCAGTCGTGGTGCAGAAGTTAAGTGCCGATGGCATGCAATATCCGATTCTGGACAATCAATTCCCTGCCGGCACCCGTAGGGTTGAAATGCAGTTTGCCGGTTTAAGTTATGTGATGCCGACGCGAATTCAGTATCGAACCAAATTAGTTGGTTTTGATAAAGATTGGGTTGAACGCGGGCCCCAGCATATTGCCGAATATACCAATCTGACGCCAGGTCATTATCGGTTTCTGGTGAGTGCAGCTTACCCAGACGGCGATTGGTCGGTATCACCCGCGGCATTGGAACTGGAAATATTGCCCTTTTTCTGGCAACGAACCAGTTTTTTGGTCAGTGTCGCCGCGATGGTGCTGTTGCTCATTATTGTTGTTTATCGCTGGCGTATTCTCAGCTTGCGTCGTAACGAGCTGACATTGCGCCGGCAAGTGCTGGAAAAAACTTCAGAATTGCGCCAACAAGCTGAAATTTTAACTTTAGCGGTAGAAGAAAAAAGTATTCTGGCGGAGCAGTTAAGATTGCAAGCGGCAGCTTTTGCAGCGCAAGCGCGCGAAGATGGCCTGACAGGTCTCGCCAATCGCCGGGCCTTTGACGAGCAACTGGCGTCAGAATTCAACCGTGCCCAGCGGCTGCAACATCAACTATGTCTGGCCATTATGGATATTGATCATTTTAAACGGATCAACGATCAATGGTCACATATGGCTGGTGATGAAGTACTCAAACGGATTGCCGAAATCTTAAAGTTGCATTGTCGTGATATTGACTTAACCTCACGCTGGGGTGGGGAAGAGTTTGCTTTACTATTGCCTCAAACCAGTTTGGAACAAGGGCATGAAGTGTGTGAGCGCTTGCGTCTGGCAATTGCCAGTGCCGATTTTCAGGATATTGCAGCTGGATTAAAGGTGACCGCAAGTTTTGGGATCGCGGTGAATACGGGGCTGGCGCATTACGATAAGTTAATATCCAGAGCCGATACTTTGTTGTACCAGGCTAAAACTGACGGGCGTAACAAGGTGTGCAGTTAGACAGCAAGCCAAGCTTGTAGGCAAAATGAAGAGACGTTCAACGATTACGATGGCGTAAGCCTATTAAAAGGCCAAAAACACAGATCGTTGCAAGGTGGAGCAGGCTGTTGATAACCAGATATTAAAAAACCAGCCGTCTATGACGGCCGGTTGGATTGTGAACGAAGTTTCTATTTTAGAATTTGAACGCCACTTTGACACTCGCATCCACTTTGCTGGCATCAACAAAGCCAATCAAATTTGGATTACCAGCAACCAGTTTTAGCATTTCGTCTTCGCTTGCCAGTTCCTTCGGCGGTGTCCCTTTGCCGGTAAATACCAACTTCGACCAGTAGGCCTTAAGCTGGCTGGCCGACTTCTTCAGTACCACATCATTAAAACTGGCACTGCTGGCTGTGCTCTCCGCTAAAGACATCGGGACCACGGACTGGCCGTCAGCAAAAGACTTTTCACGGCCTAAGTAAATTTTTGCGACCGTCGCTGCATCCAGCGTATTGTTGTTAGACGGGTGGACAATCACCGCGACTTCAGCCAAAACCAACGGGCTACTTAAAGTAGCGAGCACTGCGGTTAGAATTAAAACTCTGTTTTTCATCAGGAACCCCTTAAAAAACTAAATCGATGCCAAAAGAGAACATTTGATAGTCACCTACAGCTGCTCGGGTATCGGTGCCCTTAAAATAATCTGCTTTAAAGGCAGCACTTGGATGGAAATCGTAGCGAACAGACAGGCCAACGCCGTCGAATTCACGTTGGGCAAAGGCATTGTGTATACCCTTGCCAGTTGCCAATAACACCGGGTGTGTCACACCATTTAAAAAATCAAAATCTGCTTTTTGTGCATAATCTTCAGTATGGATGGTCACCACGACATTATCAAAGCGGTGGCCGAGAGCCAGATACCAGGAGGTATTGATGGCGTCAGTTGAGTCTTTAACACCATAGTCGACATATTCAAAATCAACTAACCAGTTGCTGTAATCTACCGCAAACCCACTAAACCAATAGAGTGCATCCTTTTTATCCCAGCTCAGTCTATTTTTGAAGTCTGCCACTTGCGCCGCGGTTGCACCATTCGCAGTGGCGAATGCGATCCCGCCTGCTGCCAGTGGAAAAACGGTGGTACTGTCAATGACTGCACCATCAATTTCTGCAGCAAACACACCGCCGAATAATTGCCACCAGTCGCCTGCTAAAGTGGCGTTGCCTGACATAATTTTATTTAGACCAAAATCAACAAAATTATTTGTCACAGCGCTAAAGGACTCGCCAGCCCAACTGCCATAAAGCACTTTGGTCTGTAAGTTATAGTCGCCGATATTGTACTGACTATCCAGCGCAATCCCTTCAATGGTGCTGAAGTCAAACCCTATATAAACCGCTTTTGGCAGTCTGGAGAAGTTGTGAGCGTAACCGACTTTTTCATATTCAGATTGGTGAAAGATGGGGTTGGCGAACCGCCCACCACTGACCCGGTGTGTATCGTTGAGTTGGTAGCTAATGTAAGCCCAGCGGGCGTCGACGGAGAAGTCGTTTGCACCATCGCCGTACAATTGAATCGTGGCTGAAAGTCCTTCGGATAAGTCGGCTGATGCCTGGATGGCGAACAGAGATTCAGTTTTAAATGACAGTTCACCTTCTTCATAATTAGGGTAAGGCGCCAAGCCTCCATCTGAAGACACTGAGGTCCCGCGAATGGACGCAAAGCCATTAAGTTTCACTTCTGCCGCGACGGATGGCAGATACAGGGTCGTGAGTAGCACCGAGCCAACCAGCCAGTGCTGCCGTGCTTTGTTTTGCAGTTTCATTGCCTATCCTTTTGTTATTTTAAGTATTCATCTCAAGCGTAGTTGAGCTTTTTACGCATGGGCGGTATTTTTTGAACCAATCACAACAAAACTTGTCGCGAATCAATGTTTGACTCGTTTTTTTGCGGCCTAAGTGGCATTTTCCAAAGCAAAACATTGAATTCAATAGGGTTCTAAATTGGCTTTTCTGGTTTGTTTTCTAACTTGGTAAAATTCAAATTCAGGTCTTTCAGCGAGTGTGTACCAGATACGTTTTTTTTAGCGTGCCGGTTCTTGTGCAGGCAAATGAAATCCTGCAGGTGAAACGTCGTAGTTTGTGTGTTCATGTATTCTAAATGCTCACAGTTGCCGGAACTATTGTTCATCACAAGTTCGCAACTCAAGCAGTTACTGTAAATCAAGTCACTTTTTTTCAACGAAGGGGGCGCCAGCGCTCATGCACTTGGGTCGCGCCTGTATCTGGGACATGCTCTGAAACAATCCGTTAATTTAAGCGGGTGAACCGCACAGGGGTTAGGCTATTACTTCCGTATAAGTGTTAAATATCAATAATATACACTGAATTAAGTCAGGCTTGATGGCAGACATCACCAACCGCAGTTAAGTGAAGATGGCAAGACAGTTGAGCATGTAGGTACGAAGCATTTTATTTCATATCTGAAACTCAGGCACAGCATCCTGCCAGCGGTGGCAAAAAAAATGTGCCAGCTATTGCCACCGGTGGCAGATGCGTTATATTGTTTGCAGATGGATAAATAACTTCTCGTTTGAACGCAGTTTGCGGCTAGTTGGAGCTCACACCATGACCATGAATCGTCAAAAACGACAGCAGATAAAAGGCAGCCTGATGTCGCTGGCTGCTTTATCGCTGCCAATGAGCACGGTGACGGGCCTAGTGTCAGGCTGCACGGCGACAAATGCTCCTCAATCAAAATCCAGCCAACAACATCAACAATTGTGGGCGCAAGCAGATGCCATTATTCAAAGTATTGCGCTGACGGAATTTGCCGCTACTGATTTTCTGATCACCGACTTCGGTGCGATGGTTGGCACTGACTGCACCAGGGCGATCGCGAGCGCGATCTATGCATGCCACCAGGCCGGTGGTGGTCGGGTGGTGGTGCCGGAAGGGCGCTGGTTAACTGGTGCCATCCATTTAAAGTCGAATGTGAATTTACATCTGTTGAAAAATGCCGTGCTGGCGTTTTCAATCGATCCAAAAGCTTACCTGCCTTTCGTGTTTACCCGTTGGGAAGGCATTGAATTGATGGGCTACTCGCCACTGATTTATGCCTTTGAGCAGCACAACATTGGCATTACCGGCGAAGGTATTTTAGAAGGCGGCGCCAGCAATACCG
>JAHJNE010000290.1 GCA_018820995.1 Gammaproteobacteria bacterium
GATATCAGGCAACTGGCTGGCGATTGCCGTTGAAAACAAAGTGAAATCTTCAGCCGGCGCAGTGTTAATTTATGATTTAACGTCGACCACGCCAACGTTCAACAAAGCGATCAAAGTGGGCGCTTTACCGGACATGGTGTCATTCACACCAGATGGTAATACGCTATTGGTCGCCAATGAAGGTGAACCTGAAACTGATTACAGCGTTGATCCAGAAGGTTCAATAGGTTTAATCAAACGCTCGAATAATCTATGGCCAGATCAGGCGGTATTGCTGGGATTTAGTAGTTTCGAAAGTCAAAGAGCAGCGCTAGAGAAAAAAGGCCTGAAAATCGCAGCGCCAGCAGGGACGACTTTTGCACAGGATATTGAGCCTGAATATATTACGGTCACTGCCGATGGCAAACTGGCTTATGTGTCACTGCAAGAAAACAATGCACTGGCCGTGGTGGATATTGCTGCTGGTAAAATCAGCAAAATTGTTGGGTTAGGCTTTAAAGATCACAGTTTGCCAGTGAATGCGCTGGATGCTGGAGATAAAGATGGCATCAATATTCAGCCTATTCCGGGGCTTTATGGTGTGTATCAACCTGACACCATCAGCAATTATCAGTGGAAAGGCGCCACATTTATTGTGTCGGCGAATGAAGGGGATTCCCGCGATTGGTCAGCTTACAGCGAAGAGTCCAGAGTCAGTGCTCTTCCACGTTCAGCCGAGTTGGTGGCCAAACAAGCCGGAATTTACACCAGCGGCGGTTTAGGTCGGTTAAAAGTGACCACTGCTTTGGGCAAAAATGCCAATGGTGAATACGACGCTTTGTATGCTTTTGGTAGTCGCTCTTTTAGTATCTGGGATCAAAATGGCGCCCAGGTTTATGACAGCGCAGCTGACTTTGAAAAAATTAGTGCGGCACTACAAGGCGAAACTGGTTTTAACAGTAACCACTTAGCCAATGGCGGTGACAATCGTTCAGATGATAAAGGCCCAGAGCCAGAAGCAGTGACCATCGGACAGGTCGGTGACAAAACTTATGCATTTGTCGGAACTGAACGGTTAAGCGCCGTGTTTGTGTATGACGTGACGAACCCGTACCAAGTGAAATTTGTTGATTATTTCCACAATCGTAATTTTGATGTGACTTATGCCATCGATGACGATAAAACACCACCGGCATTAAGCGGTAGCTACCAGCAAGCGGGTGATTTAGGACCAGAAAGTTTGGTGTTTGTCCCGGCAGCACAAAGCGCGACCGGCAAAGCATTATTGCTGATGGCCAGCGAAGTGAGTGGCAGCTTGACGGTATTCGAAGTCAGTCCGAAATACTAAGTCAGTTTCAAAAGAGTAAAATAAGCGGGTAAAACCGTCGGTTCTTGAGTTTTTAGTAAATAAAACCGGAGTCAGAGTTTCACGCTCACTCCGGTTTTTTTATTGCTGCAGCCGGTTAAGATTATTTTTTGGCTGGCATCAGTTCGAACAACGCTTGCACAGTGGCTTCAACCCCGGTGCGGATGGCCGGCTCAGGTTCAATTTTAAACAATGGGCTGTGATGACTCGGCACTGCTGGACCACCATTTTTCTCAGCGGCAAAAGCTGCTGCCGGTGTGCCACCCACAGCAAAGTAGGTACTTGGAATATAAGGGTTGATGGTTAAAAACGGGAAATCTTCCGCCCCCATCCCTAAACGACGGTAGTTTTGATCAAAAATTTGCTCTCCCATGGTGTGACGCCAATTTGCTTTGAGTCGTTGCGTTAGCGGGATGTCATTCACCGTTGGCGGTGTGGTTTGCGGGTCGACTTTCACTTCCGGCAACTGGTCTTCCGGTAAACCGGCAGCCCGACCGAGATTTTTCGCAACCCGTTCAATGGCACTAATCAGATAATCGCGGGTTTCCATATTGTCGTTGCGTACAGTGAGCTGTAAAACAGCTTGATCAGGGATGATGTTGTGTTTGGAGCCGGCATGAAAAGAACCTACGGTGATCACGCCTGGTTCTTTTGGTGCTAATTCGCGGCTAATAATGGTTTGCAGCGCTAGCACAATTTGCGCACCTAACACGATAGGGTCTTTACCGCGATGTGGGCTGGCGCCATGCGCGCCGACACCGTGAATAATGATATCAACACTGTCGACACCGGAATAAGGTGAGCCTTCAACCGCGACAATTTTGCCCGATTCAATCTCACTGGAAACGTGAAACGCCAAGGCATAATCCGGTTTACCAAAACGTTGGTACAGACCATCATCCATCATGCTTTGGGCACCACCAACCCGTTCTTCAGCAGGTTGCCCAATCAGCATCAAGGTGCCCGACCAATCAGCTTTACGCGCGGCCATCTGCCTGGCGGTGCCGACCAGACTGGTAATATGCACATCGTGACCACAGGCATGCATCACGGACACTTCTTTTCCATCCCAGTCCTTTGTTTTGACTTTAGAAGCGTAAGCTAAACCCGATTTCTCTTCGACCGGTAAGCCGTCCATATCGGCGCGCATCATCACCAAAGGGCCTGGACCATTTTTGAGAATAGCCACGACACCGGTTTTACCAACACCGGTAGTGACGGTGAAACCAGCATCTTTGAGTTCGCTTGCCAGTCGTTTGGCGGTATTAAACTCGAGGTGTGACAATTCCGGGTTCTGGTGAAAATGCTTAAACAGCGGTGACAGATGTTGTTGATAATCTGTGGCAATTGCTTTGGATAAATCTGGAGTTGTTGCAAAAGCTAAATGGCAGCACAGCGCCACTGGCGTCAAAAATATCAGGGGTATTTTTTTCATCTGGTTAAGAGTCCACTCGTGGTTTTTTTCAGCATAACAGCTTGTCTCGTCTAACGACCAGCGCCGTTGAACCTAAATTCGGCCCTGTTCGACGCGTGTTGCAGTGTGCTGAGGAATTGTGCAATCAGTTACCAATCGAGGTTCTGTGCTGGTAGTTTTAAATGCGATAGGTAGACTAGCGAAAGACAACAGATTAAATGAAGGAAATTGGCTATGTTTGAATGGATTGCCAGCCCGGAGGCCTGGATTGCACTTGGCACCCTGGCAGCACTGGAAATTGTATTAGGTATTGATAATATTATATTTTTATCAATTCTGGTGGGACGATTACCTGAGAAGCAACGCGCTTTTGCGCGGCGGGTTGGTTTAGGTTTAGCGATGTTCGCCCGCCTGGCTTTGTTGTTTTCGATTTCCTGGGTGATGGGGCTCACGGATAGCTGGTTTACGGTGCTTGGCAACGACATTTCCGGTCGGGATGTGATATTAATTGGGGGTGGTTTATTTTTGCTGGCGAAATCGACTCAAGAAATTCATCACAGTCTGGAAGGGGCGCAAGAAGATCCATCAGCGCCAAAAGCGGTGGCGAATAATCTGCTGATGGTTCTGGTCCAGATTATGATCCTTGATATTGTGTTCTCCTTGGATTCGGTTATTACGGCTGTGGGGCTGGTGAACGATATCGAAATCATGGCCATTGCCATTGTTGCTGCAGTGGTGGTGATGATGTTCGCCGCCAAGTCGATTGGTGATTTTGTCGATGCACACCCTTCAATCAAAATTCTGGCCTTGTCGTTTTTGATTATGGTGGGCTCAATGCTGATCGTAGAAGGTTTTGATGTGCACGTCCCTAAAGGGTATATCTATTTCGCGATGGCGTTTTCGGTCGTGGTTGAGATGATTAATATCCGGATGCGTAAAAAGAGCCAACCGGTGACTTTGCATAAAAATATCAGTGAATAATTTCAAGTTGTAGTTGAAACAAACCCGGCTTGATGCCGGGTTTGTTGTTTTTAATTAAGGGTCTATCTTGCTATGTCGGCCAAACACCGGAATGGTGATGTGCCAGCGGATGGCGGCCAGTCGCAGCAGGAGGAGCGCTGTCATCCCACAGAGCATCGCCGGCATTTTTTCAATGCCAATTTCCAGCAAGCTGGTATAGACCAAGCCACCAAAAATGCAGGTGACCGCATAGAGCTCGCCGCGAAACACCATCGGAATTTCCCGGCATAAGACATCGCGGATCATACCGCCACAAACCCCGCTCATCGTCCCCATC
>JAHJNE010000291.1 GCA_018820995.1 Gammaproteobacteria bacterium
GGTCGCAGCGACCAGGACGAGTAATTTTTATTGGCGATATAAAGCTGATACATACACACCTCCTTGCGGTTAGAACCTTCAGAGTAGCGCCGTTGCTGCGCTGGCTCAAGTGCATTAACGATGCTCCCAGCAAAGCTTCAGGTTGTTGCTGGTGGTGCGCCGATTTTAGTGATCAGACAACTGTTGCTGCAAAAACGCCACAAATTGCCGCACTTTTGCCGGTCGGTGTGGCCCTGGCGGGTATACTGCAAAAATGCCGCCGGCTGGCAGTTGCCACGCGGGTAATACCCGCTGCAATTCGCCTTGCTCGACCAGCGTGCGGGCGCTGTAATCGGGCAGCACACCAAGCCCGGCGCCTTGTTGCAATAATGAAGTGACGGTTTGTGTCGAGCTGGTTTTCAGATTGCTGTGTAGCCGCATTTCCACGACAGTGCCTTCTTGGGTAAATCGCCACTGCAATGGTGTTGGCAGCAGGGTAAAGGCTATAAAATTCATCGGTTTTAAATCTTTCGGATGTTGTGCTTCGGCAAAGCTTGCCAGATAACCGGGTGCTGCCAGCAGCCACTGCTCAAAACTACCAAGACGCTGCGCTTTTAAACTGGAATCCTGCAGCCAGCCAATGCGAATCGACAAATCAATGCCTTGTTTAATCAAATCCTGCACCTGATCGCTACTACGCAGGTCGACCTGTAATTTTGGATGCAACTTCTGAAACTTTAGCAACAGCGGGATCAACACCCGGTTGCAATAATCCTCCGGTGCACTAATCACCAGACAGCCGCTAAGTTCACTATCGGTTTGACTCAGCTGTTGCAGTTCGCTGCGAAGTTCATCCAGCAGCGGCAAACAGCGTTCCACCAGCTGCATTCCGGCGGCGGTTAAGCTGACTTGCCGGGTGGTGCGCCGAAATAACGATACCCCAAGTTGTTGTTCCAGCGCTTTGATTTGCAAACTGATTTTGGTTTTACTGCTACCAAGCCTGTCCGCTGCGGCGGTAAAGCTGCCACTGGCGGCCAGCGCTTGCACCAACAACAGACTATTTAAATCGAGGTCATTTTTCATTAAATTGTTTTAATTATCTAAACAGTTAATTGTAGATTAGCTTATTTTTCTTTGGCAATCACCCGCGGATAATACCGTCATTCCCGATGCAGACGCTGGCAGTTGTTGCCGCTCGTATCGGATACCTCAACGATGACGGAGATTTTTTTATGAGCACTATCAATAGCGTAAATGCAAACACCAGCAGCAACACGAACAGCATCGCCATTATCGGCGCTTCAGGTTTTATCGGCGCAGCGTTAACCCGGGAAGCGCTGGCGCGTGGCTTGAAAGTTCGGGCTTTGGTCAGCCGGCCAGAGCGGGTTGTTGCTGCCGACAACCTTGAAGTAGTTGCGGTCGATGTGCTGGATACCGCAGCTTTAACTGCAGCATTAAAGGGTGTTGATGCAGTGATTACGGCATTTAGCGGTCATGCTCAAACGGATGTTGCTGGATATTATCAACAAGGTTTTGCGTCAATTTTAGCGGCAGTCAAAGCGCAGGCGAATGGCACTGCGGCGCCAAGATTGTTAGTGGTGGGCGGCGCTGCGTCTTTGTTATTACCGGATGGTTCTATGGTACTCGACAGCCCAAATTTCCCGGCAGAGTATCGCGGTTCAGCTGAGGGAGCTTTTGCCGCACTGCAGCTACTGCGTGCAGAAACCAACCTGGCCTGGAGTTATTTATCCCCGGCGGCGGAAATTTTCCCGGGCGATAAAACCGGCACCTTCCGCTTGGGCGCTGATCAGCTGCTGATGGATGCACAAGGAAAAAGTCGGATTTCCAACGGTGATTATGCCGTGGCGATGCTGAATGAATTACAACAACCCAGCCACCACAATCAGCGCTTTAGCGTGGCTTTTTAAGTAACGACTTTGCGAGTTAACAACCGCAGTGGCTTGAATGAGCTTTTTAGTCAGCGCTGCGGTTTTTCCTGCTGGCATCTGTACCAGCGGCTTGCATCTTTACTGGGAGCCTTTTAGATTAAGCCAACCCTAAACTGACCGTTGGTGGACTCCGGATGGATTTTCAAGCCTGTCGTGATCATTGCCTGATGCAACTGCAAAGCATCGAAGATTTCCCGTTTGGCCCCGATGTGTATGTCTATAAAGTTGTTGGCAAAATGTTCGGGCTGCTAAGCGAAAGTTTGCTGCCCGCGCCTACTGGTGACACCTCAAAAAAACAACGCATCGCCAGCATCAACCTGAAGTGCGACCCCAGCGAAGCATTGATGCTGCGGCAAATTTTCCCTGCTATTACCCCCGGTTATCATATGAATAAACAGCACTGGAATACCGTGCTGCTTGACGGCAGTGTGCCAGAGAATGAAATCAAACGCATGATTGAAAACTCTTATGCGCTGGTGGTGAAAAGTTTACCCAAAGCGAAAAGACCGCTGTTGGCAGGCGGCTAAATTCGCCGCACTCCTATAGTGTCGGCTAAATTCACC
>JAHJNE010000292.1 GCA_018820995.1 Gammaproteobacteria bacterium
CCCTTAACCCCTGAGAATCAGGATAATCACTGCAAACAACGCACCGATAAGCAACAAAGACTTATCTTCGGGAAGAACAATCTATTGTTGTACGTCACAGATTTCAGTTCGAAAAAGACGAAAAAAGCCCCGCAAGCGGGGCCTTTGTTGACTCGTTAGGACGACTTAAAACCGGTAGCTGGCACCAATTTGGTAAGCTGTTTCTTTGTAGTTAATATCATCAAGGAAAACCCGGCCTATCGACGCATTTAACGCCAGATTTGGGATCACAAACCAGTTACTGCGGACTTCAAAACCATCGTTATCACTTTGGAAGACACCAGCAGAAACCCACTGATAACCTACACCGACCGATAAATTTTTACCAAAGTAATAATCTGCGCCAACTTCATAGGTAGTTAGCGTTGAATCGTCATGATTTCGAAAGCCAGCATTGATGGCCATAAAATCGCCGGTATTTAAGTCTAATAATTTCTTGGTGCTGGCACCATATTCTAGCGCTGTACGGCCCGAATCATCTTTGGTGTGATAGATATCAGCTGTCACTAACCAATCATTTTGTACGAAGTAACCAAGCTTAGTCGTTGCTTCATAGGCTTTACTATTGTTGATAAACTCCATATCCAGCGACGCGTAGTAGTTGTGGCTACGGTCCATATATTCGCCGCCGACTGACCAGGCGTTGTTGTGAGCATCCTTACCGTTAGCCTCAACGGTGCCTCGGGTAAAAGTTGCTGCCAGGCTTGACTGACGTTGCATAAACGCTGCTTCGGCCAATGGCACTGCGCCATCGGTCGACACCGGCGCTAAATAAAAACGTTGCTTGGCTTGCCAAGCGTTGATGTCAACATTGCCAATATCAACCCAACCATAATTGACGTCTGTTTGTGATTGATAAGAACTTGCCATAGCACTAGTGGCGATCACGGAGAATAATGCAGTTAACATATAAGATTTCATAAAAATGCCCTCTGGCTGGTGAAGAATTCGAGGGCAAGTTTACCGATGTCAAACTTAATATAAAATGAATACAATCTACATTAGCAACAAAACGAACATAATTACAAAATACATTTTGTTACACTTAAAAATCAATAAGATAAAAATTCAGTTCAAAATTTATTCAATCACAAAATCACCTGCAAGCATTATTCATTTTGAATTCATCTTGCTAAATCTCTAACAATGCCTGTCGAAGCGCATGAACCTGATCACGAAGCATAGCAGCTTGCTCAAACTCCAGATTTTTCGCATGCTGCAGCATCTGATTTTCCAACTTTTTGATTTCAGCCTGCACCTGATAAGGTGTTTTACCTTTTATCAGTTTTAAGTGCTCAGCTACTTTGGGCACTTGCTGATCATTTTTCGCATCCTGGCCTAAATCCATCACATCGCCGATTTTTTTCGAGATTTGTGTTGGGGTGATGCCATGTAATTCGTTGTAAGAAACTTGCTTTTCCCGCCGCCGGTCAGTCTCGTCGATAGCGCGTTGCATTGAACCTGTGATCCGGTCTGCATATAAAATCGCTTTACCATGCACGTTTCGTGCTGCCCGCCCAATGGTCTGAATTAACGATCGTTCTGAACGCAAAAAACCTTCTTTATCAGCATCGAGGATCGCCACCAGCGATACTTCTGGAATATCCAAACCTTCCCGCAGTAAATTAATTCCCACCAACACATCAAAAATCCCGAGCCGCAAATCACGAATAATCTCCACCCGCTCTACCGTATCAATATCCGAATGCAAATAACGGACTTTCACGTTATGTCCGGACAAATAGTCGGTCAAATCTTCAGCCATTTTTTTGGTCAGCGTGGTCACAAGGACCCGCTCGCCGCGCTTAGCGCAGCGATAAGCTTCTGAGAGTAAATCGTCTACTTGACTGCCTACTGGCCGGATCTCAATCACCGGATCAATCAAACCGGTTGGACGCACTACCTGTTCAACCACTTCACCATCTGACTTTTCTAACTCATAGGCCGCTGGCGTGGCAGAGACATAAATTCGCTGTGGTGCAATGGCTTCAAATTCGTCGAACTTCAATGGCCGATTATCGAGCGCAGAGGGCAAACGAAAACCATAATTCACCAGATTTTCCTTCCGTGACCGGTCACCTTTGAACATCGCGCCGATTTGCGAAATGGTGACATGCGACTCATCGATAAACATCAGGCCATCGGCCGGAAAATAGTCCAGCAAGGTTGGTGGTGGTTCGCCGTCGGCGCGACCGGACAAATAACGTGAGTAGTTTTCAATACCAGAGCAATAGCCAAGCTCTACCATCATTTCCAGATCAAATTGAGTTCGCTGGCCAATTCGCTGCTCTTCGATCAGCTTATTGTCTGCCAATAATTGGGCGCGACGACTGGCCAATTCGACTTTAATTTTTTCCACCGCTTCGAGGATTTTTTCCCGAGGCGTGACGTAGTGCGTTTTTGGGTAAATAGTGTAGCGAGTGACAGTCCTGTCAACCGAACCCGTCAGCGGGTCAAAAATGCTGATGCGCTCAATTTCTTCATCGAACAATTCGAGCCGCACCGCTAACTCATCTGATTCGGCAGGAAATATATCAATCACATCGCCACGAACCCGATAAGTTGCGCGTTCAAACGCCATATCATTACGCTGGTATTGCAATTCTGCCAGTCGGCGCAAGATAAAACGTTGATCAACGATATCCCCGACTTTGAGGTGCAACAGCATCTTCATGTATGACTCAGGGTCGCCCAAACCATAAATAGCTGAAACAGAGGCGATAATGACTACGTCTCGACGTTCCATCAGAGCTTTTGTCGCCGACAAACGCATTTGTTCAATGTGTTCATTAATCGACGCATCTTTCTCTATAAAGGTGTCACTGGCGGGAACATAAGCTTCGGGTTGGTAGTAGTCATAATAGGAAACAAAATATTCGACCGAGTTCTGTGGGAAAAACTCTTTCATCTCACCGTAAAGCTGCGCAGCCAGAGTTTTATTGTGCGCCATAATCAGTGTTGGCCGATTAACTCCGGCAATAATATTCGCCATGGTAAACGTCTTACCAGAACCGGTAACACCTAATAAAGTCTGGTGCGCTAACCCGGACTGCAGGCCATCGATGAGTTTAGCAATCGCAGTCGGCTGATCGCCGGACGGTTGGTAGGGCGAATGTAATTCAAAATCGCGCGACATCACACTATCCTTATACTTTGACTGGCATTTCGCCCGCCTGTAACTGCACTAAAGTGCGTCGAAACCATGAAAAGGCGATCAGGGCAATAATGAAGTTGGCCATTAAGGCACCACTATATACCCCCAAAACCCCAAACAACTGGCCACCCAACCAGGCCATCGGCACATAAAACACGAACAACCGGATCAGGCTCAGGCCCAGTGCCCGCATCGGTAAATGCAGTGCATTAAAAGAAGAGTTGGTTAAAATAACGATGCCCTGCAGGCCATAGCCAAGAGGCAAGATCCAGATGAAGCTTCTAATCAACCCAACAACCGCCGGATCGGCGGAAAACAATAGAGCTATCCACCAGGCCGTTGCGGCTAATAAAAGGTAAACTACAAACTGCCATGCCAGTACAAAACGAATACACATCTTATATCCAGCCTGAACCCGGTCGATGCGCGCAGCGCCCAAATTCTGACTAACAAAAGGTGGTAACGTCATCGACAGCGCCAGCACCACTAAACTTGCGATACTTTCTATACGGGCGCCAACCCCATAGGCAGCCACTGCGTGCGCACCATAAGTTGCCATCACCGCGGTTAGAATTGCCATCGCCAAAGGGGTGAGCATATTGGCACCTGCTGCTGGCAAACCAATATGTAAAATACGCCGGCTAATCGCGACAAATTCAGTCAACGGCTGATGGCCTCTATTAACAAGTTCCCGCCGGTACAGAATTAAATAAAGAATTAAGGTAAAGCTCACCAGCCAAGAGATCAGACTTGCAATGGCAGCCCCTTCTACCCCCATCGCCGGGACCGGTCCCCAACCGAAGATTAAAATTGGATCTAAAACAGCGTTAACCAATCCGGAACAGGCCATCATTAAACTTGGCGTTTTAGTATCACCGGCCGCCCGCAAGACGGCATTGCCGATCATCGGTGTAATTAAAAATACCGCACCGAAAAACCACCATTTCATATAGTCATGGATAAAAGGTAACGTGTCGTCTTTGGCGCCGAGTAAACGAAACAAAGGGTCCATACACAGATAACCAACCAACGACAGCGCCATCACCAAATAAGCTGACAACCAGAGTGCCGCTAACCCATCCGCTTTCGCAGCAGTGCTATCGCCACTGCCAAGTGCTTTGGCGATAAGTGCTGACGTGCCAATACTCAAACCTATCGCCAGACTAATTACAGTAAAGGTGATTGGGAATGTAAAACTAACGGCAGCTAATTCTTTGGTGCCGAGCATACTAATAAAGAAGGTGTCGACGAGATTAAACGACATTAAAGTAATCATGCCAAACAACATCGGGACTGTCATCCGTACCAAGGTCTGCCGAATATCTCCATCCGTCATCGTCATTTTTGTTACCGCTTTTTGGCTCATATCACATGCTTTGTGGCGTGGGTGCCCTATTGTAGAGAAAAGCGCGCCGTACCTCCATTCACCTTTAAAAAAAACGTCAATAACCAGTGATTGCCTTTTTAAACTGACTTTTAATTTATCTGTTGCCAATTTGTACGCCAAATAACACAAAAATTAGCAAACGAGCGTATTTCACCGTGGATCGACGATAAAACAGTTCACAATGGTCATGGAACGGACATATCTGAAACAGAACGACATCAGGCGGCAGCCGCCGTTGGTCGCAAATTTTTAAGTTGTTGTATTAAAACGAATAAATATTTTTCATTTTAGATATTGATCTGGCTCTAGCCCGCACTGTTGCTGACTTCACACAGGCGCAACACCGGTCATCCACAAAGATATCCACAGATTCTGTGAGTAAAGTTCTGCAAGCCTTACCGGCTATGACGTTGCGCTGGATCAGTAAAATTGACTGCAGCAGGCATCGCCCAAACTGGTGTTGCAACGGCCAATTCAGGCACTTTTTAAGCACTTTGACTAAACAATCAGCAAGTGAATCAGAAAGGCCTATTTGTGCAGGTGAAACTGTTGACAGCCTCGAATCATGGCATTAGTATTGCGCCCCGTTGCAGACACAGTTCCTCAGTAGCTCAGCCGGTTAGAGCGGCGGACTGTTAATCCGTAGGTCGTTGGTTCGAGTCCAACCTGGGGAGCCAACTGAAATAACATACATTAACCGCGTACAATTCCTCAGTAGCTCAGCCGGTTAGAGCGGCGGACTGTTAATCCGTAGGTCGTTGGTTCGAGTCCAACCTGGGGAGCCACCTAAGTACAAATCCTGATTTAACTCTCAAATCACCACTTTTTAAAACCCCACCAACTCAGCGACAAGTAGCGTATTTAAGAGCAATTACCGCTAAATTCACGCGTTGCGTGTAAAGTATGTTTATTTTACTGCAATTTTTTGTTTTAATTGAATTTATATAACTCCTAGTTCCTGATCAATCAGGAAGCCGTCTATAGTTGAGTTGATTCCTTGCTGAATTGGAAAATTACGCCGCTATGAAAATGTTACGGACCCTGTTCATTGTTCAGCTGTTGTGCACTTTATTACTGATTGCGGTGATACTCAGTGCCTTGATGATGACAGAAAAACAATCTGTCAAACAAAACTACGACAGCCAGAAAAATACCATCAACCATCTGCTGAAAAATTTTGTTGGGGACGACTATAAAAATTTGGTTCTGCAAATCCGCAACAGCGTCAATCCTCAAATGCTGCAGATTAGCAAAGGCGACGGTTCTGTTGTACATGAGCACAATAATGCCACTGCCCGTTCAGGACTATTAGATACCGTACTCGAACTCGGCGGTATTGAACAAAAACCCGCCACACTGACATCTGCCGAGCATGACCTGCAAATCAGGTTTATGCCAAACGTTGATGAAAGTAACTCTACATTTATGCAAGCGTTTTGGATGCTGTTGGCCGCGCCTTTGTTATTATTTCTATTACCGGCACTGATGGCTCCAATTTTACTGAGCGGCTTACTGAAAAAATCAAATCATACGATTAGCCAGGCTATTGAACGTTTTATGCGCGACCCGGCGGCCGATTTACATGTGCAGGAATTACCCGCCGATTTTAGCGATGTCACACAATCCCTGACAAAATTTGCCAGTTTCAGCCAAAAACAATTTAATGAAATGGCAAAAACTGCCAAGCAAGTGACCGAAGATGCTTTTAAAGATGGTGTGACAGGGTTACCGAACCGCAACCGCTTTGTTCAATATTATGAAGAGCATTTACGCGACGGCAGTCAGGTCGATTTTGGTGTCTTTGCCATCACCCGTTGTACTGAACTGCAGAATATCAACCAAAGCCGTGGTTATCACGAAGGCGATAAATATATTAAGTCAGTGGCTGATTTGGTACAAAAAGTAGCAGCGAGCTATCGCGACAACAAAGTATACCGCTTAAATAGCAGCGATTTTGGCATCATGTTGCCACGCGTAACGCCAAAAGAATCCGAAAATTTCGCAATGCAACTGCAAAGCAAATTTAATGAATATCAAAAGCAAACTGACTTAGATTCAATTGCCTATACCGGTCTGGTGAGCTACGAAACCGGCAAAGCATTGGGAGAGTTATTGGCGATTGCCGACACCTCGATTAGTCTGGCACAAACCAAACAACCCAACGCCTGGCACATTCAAAAAGAAAGTGCCAACGGCGAAGTTGGTGTCGGTGGTTATGGCAATCAAAACTGGCGTAACGTAATCGATGACGTGTTAGCCAATAGCCGTATCAATTTATTAGTGCAAACTGTGCAACCGGCAAACCGCTCGTCAAAAACCTATTCGGAAATTTTAGTTCGGTTTAAAACCACCGAAAACCAGATTTTACCAACTGCGTCATTTTTAGCGATGGCGGAGAAGCTAGACAAAATTATTGCCGTCGATCGACTGATTATTGAAACTGCGCTGACCACCATCAAAACCCGCAATATTCAGGATCAATATTTTGGTCTGAATCTTTCACCACGTTGTGTGCATGATGACCAATTTGTGATTTGGCTGGAACGCCGGCTGCTCAAAGATGCGTCGATAGCCAGCAAACTGGTGTTTGAAGTGAGCGAGTTTGGCTTGCAGCAAAACTTAAAAACCAGCAAGCGGTTCATTGATATGGTACATCGCTGTGGCTCGCGCTTAACTGTCGAAAAATTTGGCGTCGGTATCACTTCCTTTAAATTTTTCCGCGACCTCAAACCCGATTTTGTCAAAATGGATGGCAGTTACACCCGTCATATTGATGAAGATAAAAACAATCAATATTTTATGCGGTTAATGATCGATTTAGCCCACCGTATCGGTGTGGGCGTGTTGGCCGAAAGTGTCGAGTCGCAAGAAGAAAAACACATGCTCGAATCGCTATTTATCGACGGCACACAAGGTTATTACATTGGTAAACCAACTGCCATCTAAGGCACCGGCTGCTGCTATTTTCATCATCTGATTGTTGCCACGAATAACCCTGCCGCTGGTCGGGTTGTTTGGAAGGCGCAAAGCACGCATAATAGTGCCCCTAACCCAGATGCGCTGCACAATGCGGCCCTTCTGATCCGATCTCAGGGTCAATAAACCCTGATTGACCACCTGAAGATACTCATATGATGACTGAATTTTTCGTGTTGTTACTCAGTACCATCCTGGTCAATAACTTTGTCTTGGTAAAATTCTTAGGCTTATGCCCTTTTATGGGGGTGTCCAACAAACTCGATACGGCTATTGGCATGTGTCTTGCGACAACTTTTGTGCTGACGTTAGCTTCTTTGTGCAGCTATCTTGTTGAGTTTTACATTCTGGCACCGCTTGAATTGACCTATCTACGCACGCTCAGTTTTATCCTCGTCATCGCTGTTGTTGTCCAATTCACCGAGATGGTGGTTCACAAAACAAGTCCATCTTTGTACCGTTTGCTCGGTATCTTTTTACCTTTGATCACCACCAACTGCGCAGTTCTGGGTGTTGCGTTGCTGAACGTAAAATCGAATCATGGTTTATTTGGCTCGGTGATCTATGGATTTGGAGCAGCCGTAGGTTTTTCATTGGTACTGGTGTTGTTTGCAGCGATGCGCGAGCGTCTTGCCAGTGCGGATGTCCCTGTCGTCTTCCGGGGTGCTGCGATTGGTTTAATTACTGCCGGTTTAATGTCGCTCGCCTTTTTGGGCTTCACCGGATTGGTCAAGGTTTGATATGTCTATGCTTGTTGCACTGATTGCCATTGGCTGCCTGGCACTGATTTTCGGCGCTGTTCTTGGTTATGCTGCCTTACGTTTTAAAGTTGAAGCGGATCCTTTAGTGGATCAAATCGACGATATACTGCCGCAAACTCAGTGCGGGCAGTGTGGTTATCCTGGCTGTCGGCCATATGCCGAGGCGATTGCCAATGGCGACGCCATTAACAAGTGCCCGCCCGGTGGCGAAGCCGCGATTAAAAAGCTGGCCGATTTAATGGGCGTCGCCGCAACACCTCTTGATAGTGCACAAACACCCGCAATAAAGCGGGTGGCCTACATTCGTGAAGATGAATGTATTGGCTGCACTAAATGCATTCAGGCTTGCCCGGTCGACGCCATTGTCGGCGCGTCCAAGTTGATGCATACCGTACTGATTGACGAGTGCACCGGCTGTGATCTTTGTGTCGAGCCCTGCCCGGTGAATTGTATTGATATGGTGCCGTTGGCTGGCACTGTTGAGCGCTGGAAGTGGAATTTAGAAGCCATTCCGGTGCATGTGGTGGAGAGCAACCCGGTGGAGAACAACTAAGTGCAGTCGTTGTTTCAGCAAATTAAAGCGGGCCAGGTTTGGGATTTTCACGGTGGAATTCATCCGCCAGCACGTAAACAGCATACTAGTCACAAACCGATTGGCCGCATGCCGTTACCGGAACGTTTATATGTGCCACTGCGCCAGCATATCGGCGTTGCAGGTTCTTTGTTAGTTGTTGTAGGTCAGCAGGTTCTTAAAGGGCAACCTTTAACGTTTGCAGACAATGCGATGGCAGTTCCCGTTCATGCGCCAACCTCCGGCACGATCATCGCCATTGAATCGCACATCGCCCCTCACCCTTCCGCTTTGCCTGAGCCTTGTGTCGTGATAGCTCCGGATGGCCTTGATCAGTGGCGGGATCGCCTGCCGCTGAATCTGCTGGAAAGTGATCGTTTAACGATATTACAACGGATTCAGGAAGCAGGTATTGCCGGGATGGGCGGTGCTGGTTTTCCGACTCATTTAAAAACAGGCGCCGCTGGGGGTATCGACTACCTGATTGTCAATGCAGTTGAATGTGAGCCTTACATCAGCGCTGATGATGTCCTGATGCAAGAGTTTGCCACCACTATTGTCAAAGGCATTGATATTCTTTGCGAATTATTAAGCCCGGCAGCAGTATTGATTGGGATTGAAGATGACAAACCGCTGGCCATCGCGGCCATGCAAGCAGCGTGTAGCCAACGTGACAATTACCTGGTCAAAGTGGTGCCAGCTAAATACCCGTCCGGTGGCGAAAAGCAACTCATTCAGTTATTGACCAGCAAAGAAGTACCAGCCGGACGCCGGCCATTAGACATCGGCATTGTGATGCAGAACGTCGGTACTGTCTTCGCCATTGCCCAAGCGGTATTAGAAGATATGCCGCTGATTTCCCGCATTGTCACTGTTGTCGGTGATTCATTGAGCCAGCCACAGAATGTGCTGGCGCTGATCGGGACACCGGTTGGTTATCTGCTGGATTTTTGTGGTTTTATCCCTGAACCTGCACAAAGAGTAATTATGGGTGGCCCGATGATGGGCTTTACCTTGCCATCGGTGTCGGTCCCCGTGGTCAAAACCAGTAATTGCATTCTGGCACCAACTCAGACAGAACTTCCAGCCGCGAACCAGGAAATGGATTGCATCCGCTGTGGCGCCTGTGCTGAGGTTTGCCCGGCCGTTTTATTACCACAACAACTGCTGTGGTATAGCAAAGCCAAAGATCAGGACAAACTCAAAGAATATAATCTTGCCGATTGTATCGAATGTGGCGCTTGCGCTTATGTTTGTCCCAGTGAAATTCCATTGGTGCATTATTATCGGGTGGCGAAAGCGGAGATCCGCGAGCAAACCCGTGACGAATTAAAAGCCGAACAAGCCAAAGCCCGCTTTGAAGCACGCAATGCACGTCTGGAGCAGGAAAAACAACAACGTGCAGCGCGCAATCAGGCACTTGCTTTACAGCGTCAGCAACTGATGGCCGAGCAGCAAAAAAATCGTGAAATTGAGCAAGCCCAGCAACGTGTCGCGGCAGCCGATGCTCCAGAACTTGCTGACATGAGCAAAGAACAGATAATTGCCCTGCGTGAACAGAAAAAAGCGGAAGCCCGGGCGTACCAAGCGCAAAAAGCACAACAACAATCGTCTTCGGCAACCGGGGTGTCCGACAGCACAGCGACACTCTCGACCACGACTGAACAAGCGCCAGCAGCAAACAAATCAGCAGATGACAGCCTAGATCCGCGCGCCGCAGCCGTTGCTGCAGCAATTGCCCGCGCTAAAGCTAAAAAAGCCCAGGCTGAGCCTGCAACAACACCAGCGTCCAACGATGCGGCACCTGATCAAACACCTGTTGAAGCATCGCCAGTGCAAGATCCGCGTGCCGCAGCCGTTGCTGCAGCAATCGCCCGTGCCAAAGCTAAA
>JAHJNE010000293.1 GCA_018820995.1 Gammaproteobacteria bacterium
AGGCTTTTCGTGACCCTATCACTGACATCAGCAAATTTCTGCAGAAATCGGATGACAAACAAATCATCCCGGTCTCCGTTGCCGGTTATGTCAGTTACATTGCGTTGATGGGCGTTGTGTTGATCACTGGCGCGTACAGAACCTTTAAAAACCAAGATTTTGGCTTGTCGTTTATTGGTGTTTTTCTGCTGATGTACTTCGTGCTTTTTATTAATTTTCAAACGATTAATCCTAAAGCCATTCATTTAGGTGTTTGTTTCCTGTTGTTTTTGATCCTGGTTTGGCTCAAAGGTGATTTGAACAAAATGGCAAAATCCATCGTATAAAGCTTCGTAAATGAAAGCCAATTTGTCTATGAAAGACCAACTCGATTGATACCGTCGAAGGAACTTTATACCGACATGATGCATCGCCGTGAGATACAGAACAAACATCTGGTTATTTTTGATGGCGTGTGCAATCTATGCAATGGCGCTGTTAATTTCATAATTAAACGTGACCCAGCCGCTAAATTTATGTTTATGCCGATGCAAAGTGATCTTGCCAGAGAAATCTTAACTGAGTACGGCCTGTCGAAGCATCAGTTTCAGTCAGCGACTTCACCCAGGTTAGATGCCGAATTTTCATTGGCGACCGATACGTTAGTTCTCGTAAAAAATGGCCATTGTTATGTCAGGTCAAATGCTGCACTGCAGATTGCCAGTGAGTTGAGCGGTTTTTGGCATCTTTTTAACGTCCTGCGGATCTTCCCTCGACCAATCCGTGATTGGGGATATCGCGTTGTCGCACGAAACAGATATGCCATTTGGGGTAAAACTGACCATTGCATGATACCGATTGCAGCCGTTCGTGCGAGGTTTGTCGGCATTGAGCGTCAAACTTAAACTCAGGGTCTGAATTTCGCGCGAGTCGTTCATTGCACTGATCTTTTAAAATAATCGCCAAGCTCTCAAAGTCGATTTTCTCTCTCATGTGAGGCTATCTGCACTTCTTGAAATATGTAGTTGCTGCCAAAGACGACTCAACGTTACAATGCAGCCCTTCCTGCTTGGGGGAGTAATCTGTTGCCGGCATCACCGGCTTCATTGTTGTCAACATACTTGTGCCTCATTGCACATGGCGACAATAACATAGGCACTAGGTGTTTATGTTTGATGAGACCTGAGACAGCACTGTGGCCCAAAGCGGGAGTCGCAGCGTTGTCTTTTGTCTGTTATCCCGCTGAGCAAAAAATATGGACGCATTACTCTATTCTTTCACCGGCGTGGCAATCGCAGAAATCGGTGATAAAACTCAACTCCTGTCATTATTTTTAGCCGCACGTTTTCGCTCCCGTGGCGCCATTATTGCGGGTATTTTAGTCGCAACCGTGCTCAACCATGCAGCATCCGCCTGGTTTGGTGCCTGGGTTTCTCAGTTTATCCCACAAATTTTGCATGCCTGGTTGTTGGGAGGTTCTTTTATTGCAGTTGCATTGTGGTTGTTGATCCCAGACAAAGACGATAGCGCTGAAAGTGAACTGCTCAAATATGGCGCTTTTGCTGCTACTTGTCTGTTGTTCTTTGTTGCAGAAATCGGTGACAAAACCCAAATTGCAACTGTGTTGCTGGCGGCTGTTTATCCACAAACCTGGCTGGTGATTATCGGCACTACTTTAGGGATGTTAGCAGCGAATGTCCCAGTGGTTTACGCAGGGCGCTGGATTTTAGAACGGTTGCCGCTGGCCTGGGCGCGTCTGGCCGCTTGTGCTGTGTTTATGATTTTAGGTGTAGCAACTATTATCGCCGGGCAAATGTAAGCTGTTTTTATTAGCAACTCAGTCGACTGCAAAGTTCTTTTAGAAACAGCGATGCCAGAACTCGAATACACAAAAATGCTAGGTTACAAAAATCGGTGACCATAATGCAGTTATCAGGGGGCAAGTTCAGGCGAGGCTGGCTTGCTCCAGATGACGGATTTTTGCTTGTGCCTGCTCCCAGTTGTTGGTGAGCCGTTCAATGGTCGCCGCGCTATTGGTTTTTACAAATGCTACTTGCTCCAGCAATTGCTGATTTTGTTCCTTCAGTTGTTGTTGGCTCATTTGCGCCAGTTGTTCGGCTTCCCGCAGTTGTGCCAGACTTTCCCTTAATTGCTTAATGGTTTCCCGTTGCGTCGATTGATGTTCAGCGGTGCTGGCATTTTGTTGTTTCAACAACATATTTGTTTCCTGCAATTGGCGCAGTTGTGTTTCGTGATCCGGCATTTGGGTTTTTAATGACGTAATCAGTTGTGCTTGGGTGGCTAATTCCTGCTGTTGTTGCAGTAATTGTTGTTGCTGCTGTTGTTGTGTTGTCAGCGCTTGGGCAAGCTCAGCCTTCACTGCTGGCAATTCTGAGGTTTGTAATTGCTGTTGCAGCGTTTCAAAAGCCGCATTGACTGTCGCGAGCTGTTGTTCAGTGCTGGAGACTTGTTGTCGAAGTTGCTGCTGTTCCAGACGGGCCTGTGCAGCTTGTTGTTCCAGCTGTTGCTGTTGTTGTAAATGCGCTTGAATCAACTTTGCTTTTTCAAGTTCTTGTTGTTGCGCTTGTTGTTGCTGTTTTTCTAATTGCGCGGCCAACTGTTGTTGTAGCAGTTGAACTTGTTGGTCGACATCGGCACCGTTTTGCTGCTCGGAATTTATCTGCTGTTGCAACTGACCAATTTGCAAATTAGCTGAAGTTAAAGCTTGTTCCGCCAGCGCGACTTTCTGCGCTAATGCAGTCAAATCCTGCTGGTTTTGTTGATGTATTTTCTCATCTGCTGCATGTTGCGTTGTCAGTTGCTGTAATTGCTCTGTAAAAGCCAGGGTGGTTTGGGCCAACTGCTCGGCGTTCGCCGCGAGTAAGTCTTGTTGCTGCTGCAACTGTTGTGTTTGTTGTTGGTTGAGTTTTTGTACCGAAGCAAGTTCCAAAATAGTGCTCTGCAATTGTTGCTGCTGAGATAGATTTTGTTGTTGCTCGGCCTGGATTTGCTGCTGTTGTTCCGCCAGCTGTTGACGAACCAAAGCAATGGTCTGCTGATAATCAGCCGTTTCAGTTTTCGCCTGATCACGTTCAACGCATGCAGCATGCTGTTGCAACTCAGCCAAGCTGAGTTGCCCGCTCAATTCGCTGATTTGTTCAACTTGTTGCTTTACTTGCGTTTCAAACTGCGTTTTTTCAGTCGTCATTTGCTGTAAGAGTTGATCTAAAGCGGTGATTTGCGACTGTTGCGCGGCAATCTGATCGGTGAAATAGCTTTGATCATCGACGTTCTTCTGCAGTTGAGCACGAAGTTCACTGTTTTCTTGATGGGTTAAAAGTAGATCTTGCTGTAGGCGGGTAGTGAACGTTTTGGTGAATGCGACAGCTTGTTGGCGAAAAGCTGCAATAAATTCACGACTAAATTCCGGGGTAATTTGCTCATCCTGCCACAGCTGAAACCAATGCTGGATTTGAATCGGCTGAACATTGAAGGTACTTGCGATGGCTTCAACTTCAATAGGTTGACCATTCGCTTGCCAGGTGTCGCAGAGTTGTTTGACCTGATCAAAACTTACCATCGGAACTGTTCCTTGTAACTACTTCTGAAAAGACTGAGGAATATTGCACACATTTTTTGCCATAGGATGAATAAGAAAGGGGCGTCCTATTTTGTATACCGAGTATAAATAATGCTGAGATGGCGATGAATTGTAACTGCTTGCTGAAACTATGGCTACAACCTACTTAAGTATTAAGTTTAAAAAATTCATTAATCAATAACAAATTTTTATGTCAAAAAAATTGCCGGGAATGCTGTTGCAGTGAGTTGTAGCAAAGGTTCCATTCGAGCGAATACTTGACTATAATGCTCGGCTATTTTCGAAAGTTCTTAATGACGTCCTAACTGAGCAGCAACCCTGATGCAAACACCAGTACCAGCCTCCCGTAAATCTGCTCCAGTCGCCCGTATGGCTGCTGAGCGTGGATTATTTTCTTACCCTAAATACTGGGCTGAATGTTATGGCACTGCGCCATTTTTACCGATGTCACGCAAGGAAATGGACAAACTTGGCTGGGACAGCTGCGATATCATTTTGGTGGTTGGCGACGCTTATGTCGATCACCCAAGCTTTGGCATGGCCGTGGTTGGCCGGATGCTGGAAAGCCAGGGCTTTCGTGTTGGCATCATCGCCCAACCAGACTGGAACAGCAAAGACGCCTTTATGACCCTCGGCAAACCCAATTTATTTTTTGGGGTTTCTGCCGGCAATATGGATTCGATGATTAACCGCTACACCGCGGATAAAAAATTGCGCCACGACGATGCCTATACCGCTGGGGATATCGGCGGTAAGCGGCCGGATCGCGCAGTGATTGTCTATTCGCAGCGCTGCAAAGAAGCTTACAAAGACGTTCCGGTAGTCATTGGCGGCATTGAAGCCAGTCTGCGCCGGATTGCCCATTACGATTATTGGCAGGAAAAAGTCCGCCGTTCGATTCTTTTTGATGCCAAGGCGGAAATTCTGATTTACGGCAATGCCGAACGGCCATTGATCGAAGTTGCACATCGGTTGGCGGCCGGTGAAACCTTTGACACCCTGCAGGATATTCGCGGTACCGCCGTTATTCGCAAAGAGCCTTTACCTGGCTGGCGTGGTGTCGATTCCACCGCCATTGATAAAATTGGCAAAATTGACCCGATCCCAAATCCTTATGGGGCTGATGACGTTGGTTGTGGTACTTTTTCAGAATTTGCCAAAGAAGGCATTGATTTAACGCAGCCACAAATCGTTGAAGCCAAGCCTATCATGGTGCAACCCGCTAAGCCAAAGCCTTGGGAGCAAACCTACGTTAAGTTGCCGGCTTTTGAACAAGTCAGTGTGAATAAACCTTTATATGCCCATGCATCGCGCATTTTGCATCAGGAAACCAATCCGGGTTGTGCTCGGGCTATTTTTCAACGTCATGGCGACCGCCACATTTGGGTCAATCCGCCGGCTTATCCATTGACCACCGAAGAAATGGACGGTGTGTTTGGCTTGCCATATCAGCGGGTGCCGCATCCGGTGTATGGCAAAGAAAAAATTCCAGCTTATGAGATGATTAAAACCTCGGTTAACATTATGCGAGGCTGTTTTGGCGGTTGTTCTTTTTGCTCTATTACCGAGCATGAAGGGCGGATTATTCAAAGCCGTTCGCAAGAATCTATTCTCAAAGAAATCGAACAAATCCGTGACACGGTACCGGGCTTTACCGGCGTGATTTCTGATTTGGGCGGGCCGACCGCCAACATGTACCGTTTACGCTGTAAGAACCCAAAAGCTGAGCAAACCTGTCGCCGGCCGTCTTGTGTTTATCCGACCATTTGTGAACATATGGATACCGACCAAAGCCCGACGGTCGATTTGTACCGTGCAGCGCGCAAAATTACCGGTGTGAAAAAAGTACTGGTAGCCTCGGGAGTACGCTACGACTTAGCGGTCGAAGATCCAAACTATGTGCGGGAATTAGTCCAGCACCATGTCGGTGGTTATTTAAAAATAGCGCCAGAGCATACCGAAGAAGGCCCATTGTCAAAGATGATGAAACCGGGCATGGGTGCTTATGACAAGTTTAAAGCCATGTTCGACAAATACAGTAAAGAAGCCGGTAAAGAGCAGTACCTGATCCCGTATTTTATTTCGGCACATCCAGGTACCACCGATCAAGATATGGTGAACTTGGCCTTATGGCTCAAAGAACGCGATTTCCGGTTGGATCAGGTGCAGAACTTCTATCCAAGCCCGATGGCCAACGCCACCACCATTTATCATACCGAGCTTAACTCGCTGAAAAACCTCAAAGGCAACACTGAAAAAGTGCCGGTGGCCAAAGGTGAACGTCAGCGCCGGTTACACAAGGCACTGTTGCGTTACCATGATCCAAAAGGCTGGCCAATGATCCGTGAAGCGCTGCGCAATATGGGTTTGGCGAAATTAATTGGCAAAGGTAAAGGCTGCTTAGTGCCGGAAGAAACCCGTGACGAGCTCAAGCAAAAAGCCAGACCCGGTGGCCAGATTGCGGTGACCAAACATACCGGCGTCAATCCGGTGAAAGCGGCGTTGATTAAAAAACAGCAACAAACCGGCAAATCGTCCGGCCAAGCCTCTTTTAATCAGGGTAAAGCGAAGGCCAAAGGCTCTGCGGCAAAAGCGAAGTCTTAGTGGCCGTTGATATGATGACTTGGTTACATCAGCAGTTGGACAGTTTGAGATGACGTGGCAAGCACAGGCAAGGCAACTGTTGCAATGGCTGCAACGGCAATTCACCCATGTGCCGGCGTGGAGCAGGGCATTTTGGCAGTACAGCATCACAGGTGCGCTTTACCGTGATGCGCTACTGCTAAGCCGTCAATGGCTTCACTCCTTGCAACAACTGCCACGCTGGCGCTTAGCGGCGCTGGGGGCTGCCTTGTATTTGTTATTGCCGCTCTGGGTCACGCCAAGCTGGCAACTACAAATATTGACGCAAGATAAAACCGAGTCGGCGCCTCGTTTGCAATCATTACTGGCATTTTATCAACAGTATGGTGCGCCGGCATTACCCGCGCTTGAAGCGCAGTTGGCGCTCGACAAGTTACAGCAACTTGAACAGCAATTGATTGCTGATAATGCCACGTTCTCCTCACAGTCACGTGATGACAAGTGGGCCGAAGCGACCGAATTTATGATTGCGCATTTGGCGCAAAGCGTCACCGATAATCAGCTACGGATCCTCGATGCCGAGTGTCGCAACAATTTGTGCCAGATAGACCTATATGCACCAAACGGTTTAACCCCCGAGTTTCAGGCATTAGTGCTGAAATACGCGTCGACGTTAAAACGGGGTGATTTAGAATTTAAAGATTTAGTACCGGGCAAAGGACGTCTGCGACTGGAACTCAAATCAGATAAAAAGCTGAAATATGGTTATTGGGCCAGCCGCAAGCTGGAACCTGCCGCGAAACAACAGTGGCAGCAGCAAGTGAAATCCTGGTTATACCCGACACCTGTTACGGACGATCCGAAAACCGCTGAAGTACCCAAAACATCATGAAAAATATCCAACTGAAACTACAACAGCTGCCGGTTTTATGCTGGTTACTCATTGGTTATCTGCTGCTGGCCTGCATCCATGGTTTGGTGCTTGTGCTGTTGCCGGTCCCTGAGCAAATGCCAAAAGAACTGGCGGCAAGTTTAAAGCAGCAGCCGGTCACCCTTGTTGAGATTGAACAAAGTGTTGAGCGCTTGGTGCAGTTAAAAAAGCTGGCTGAGTTATAGTTTCTTCGATTTGCAATCGGTGTTTTAACACTTACCCGTTTCATTGCTTTCTCGCACATGTTCGGCCTGTCACTTCATACTCAAGCACCAAAACGTACTGACAACATATCCAGACTGCCATAACTCAATGCGTCATTAGTGATGATCATCGGATCGGCAGCGGTACTGGCGCCAAGCACATACAGCAGCGGCAAATAATGATCTGGATATGGCACCGCAAATTGGGCGGCTGCGCCTTGTTGTTGATAGTTGATCAGGGCTTGCCAATCGCGTTGTTTCAAGGCAGTCCTGGCAAAATCAGCAAATTGCCGGGCCGCTGGCGGCGGCGGGCCATCTTGCCAGTCGATTTTCGCCAGGTTATGCACAATATTGCCAGAGCCTGCAATCAATACCCCTTGCTGGCGTAAAAACGCCAGTTTCTGCCCAAGAGCAAAATGCCAGTCGGCCGGTTGCCGGCTATCCAATGACAATTGCAGTAGCGGAATATCGGCGTTGGCAAAGGCATGGCATAACACCGACCAGCTACCATGGTCAAAGCCCCATTGCTGATCTGCGGTCACGCTGAACGGTTGCAGTTGCTTGATAATGGCTGCCGCCAGAATTGGGTCGCCGGGCGCCGGATATTGTTTGGCAAATAACGCCGGTGGAAAACCACCAAAATCATGAATAGTGGCTGGATGTGGCTGCGCGGTAATTTTCAGACCAGGACCATACCAATGGGCAGAAATCATCAGAATGGCCTTTGGCCGTCGTTCTGCAGTTAAATCAGCGACCAGCTGTTGCCAGCCGTTGGTCCACTGATTGTGCTCGATAGCATTCATCGGGCTGCCATGACCAAAAAAGATAACGGGTTGAAGTGGCATTAAAGTCTCGCTGTTGCATAAACAAAGTGGAGCAGCTCTAGCAGATGGCAGTGCTAGAACCACAGGATGTTAGCTATGTTAATGCAGGCTACTTCCGATTAAAAACGGATTAAATCATCGAATTGCTTCGACTAAATCGTTCTGTTATAAAACGAGGATACGGGATCTCACATTAAGGTTTTGCGGTATTTTCAGGCGATTTGGCCTTTAAATCTGCATATAGAACGACTTGATTCCGTCCTTGTGCTTTACCGTAATAAAGAGCTTCGTCGGCAGCGTTTTGCCAGTAGCTTAAGTCTTGATTTTGTAAGTCTAACTCAACAACGCCAAAAGTAGCGGTAACGCTGATTTGTTGCTGCTGATAATTGATCTGATGCTGCTGCAATGCCAATCGTAACATCTCACAAATGATCACGGCGCCGGTATCGGAGGTGTCTGGTAACAACAGTACAAATTCTTCGCCGCCAAACCGCGCCAGAATATCCTGTTGTCGCAACCGCTGTTGGAGGGTTGAAGCGATAGCTGCCAGCACGGCATCGCCAGCCTCATGGCCGTAGCTGTCATTAATTTTTTTAAAGTAGTCGATATCTATCATCGCTAGCGTTAACGGCTCAAAATTACGGCTGCGCTGGCGTTGGATCATCTGGTAGTGCTCAGTAAAAGCGAGTCGATTCGGCAGTTTGGTTAGAAAATCAGTACGGGCCTGTAGTGCTAATTGCTGATTAGCTTCTGCTAATTCTGAAGTTCGGGCATCAACCAGCAGATTTAATTGGGTTGTCTTGCGCAATAAACGTTGTACCCGAATGCGCATGACTAGCGCGAATAATACCAACAAACTCAGAGCTGACAGGATCCAGACCAGTTTAAACATCCACCAATGACGCTCTACTTTTAGAAAAATATGCAGTGGCGGAGGTGGATTACTTGCTGAGACGACTTCGACTTCCAGCGTATAACGTCCCGGCGGCAGATGACTAAAACTGGCAGAATTCAAGTGCGCCTGATGCTGCCAAACATCACTCAGGCCGAGAAGACGATAGCGATACTGGTGATATTGGCTGTGCTCAAAATCAAGCAGGCTAAAGGTGAAATTCAGTATTTTATGATCAGCTGGGATCCGAAGTGGTTTTGCCTCGGTGCCGGTAAGTTGCCAATATTTTTTCTGGTCTAATTGCATACCTGACAACGCCAATTTGGCGGTAGCCGAAGTGGGTGCCAGGTCTTTTGGCGTAAAGGTGAGGACGCCAGTTGCCGTGCCCAGATAATAATTGCCATTGGCATCTGAGGTTAACGCACGCGGTTCAAGCAACAGCGATGGGATGCCGTCTTGTTCGACAAAGCTGCGGATTTGTTGGGTTTGATAATTAAACTGCGCTAAGCCCCGACGTGTGCTTAGCCACAAGCTATCGGCAGAGCGTGCGTCGATGGCGATGACTCTTTGATCAGGTAAACCATCCGCCGTAGTCCATTGCAGCAGTTGCTGATGTTGAACATCTAATTTCAGTAATCCATTGTCGCTGCATAACCAGACTTCATTGTTGTTCAGTACAATAATGCACGGCAGGTTATTGGTGGGCAATATGGGGGACGACGATTTGGCAACGCTGTAGTGGGTGGTGCTCAGATCTTCCGGGTCTAACCGATATAAACCACTACGAAAACCAGTGAGCCAAATGGTGCCATCAGGCGCAACAGCACTCTGTTGGATGCCGTCGGACTGGTTTTGCGCCAGTGCAATCAGCGTACCCGGTAATTCAGGTGTATTTGGCTGCCAGCGGATCAGACCTTGTTGCCAGGTACCAATATTCAAAGTGCCGTCAGCGCTGTGGCTAAGTGACATCAAGCTGATGTCAACGTCGTCGTTAAAACGTGAAAAAGGTCTGGGTTCTTTGACGAAACCTTTATTTCCCTCAAGCCGAAATAAACCGGCATTGGTTGCCGCCCAGGTTTCACCATTTGGATCAACGGTAAGGCCGGTGACCAAACTGACCAGACTGTCTTCTGGGAACGAGTGAGATTTCCATTGTTTTTGCGCCATGTCAAAACTGAGTACTGCATGCTCCAGCCCCAGCCACAAAGTACCTCGATGGTAATATTGACTGGCGATGCGATTAAGGCCATGTTCAAAATAAGATTGTTGCTGGTCGTTAGTAAGCAAAGCAAAACGGTCTTCCCGCACACTGAGTTTAAACACGCCTCGATTGCGCGTCGCCAGCCAAATTAAACCATTTTTGTCTGATAAAACGTCCCGTACATCCACTGCATGCAGCAATTTTGTCAATTGCTGACGGTAACTAAAAGGAGCATACAACTGATACAAACCATCACTGGTTGCAATCAATAACTCACCTTGAGGGCTGAATGTCAGTTTGTTGCTACGGGTAAGTTTGGACATATGATCGGGCAATGGTTTGATGGTTTTTGCGTCGCTATTTAGGAAAAACAGGCCATCACTGGTCGCTAGCCAAACACCATTTTGCACCGGTAATACAGTACGGACTTCCAAAAACCGACTGGTTTTATTGGCGTATTCAACCTGTTGCAACGACCAGAACTTTTGACTGGTTAAATCAGCGCTTACCTGTAATAAACCTTCTGAACAGGCAAACCACAGTTGACCATCTTGACCTTGGTTGATTTGCCAAATCCTCGATTTACCCAGGATTTTTTGCAGTGCTGCAGGCATGTTTTGTTGTCGCAGTTGCGCATCAATATAATAAACGCCAGTCGTGGTGCCAACCCATAGTCGCTGTTGCTGATCTTCAAAGGTCGTTTGTATTTGATCCAGATTGCCTTTCTGACTATCGGCAGGTTGCGCCAAAGTCCCCGCCAATTGCCAATGTTGTCGCTGGCGTCGATCTTCGCTTAACATCACCAGACCATAACCCCAGGTTCCGATCCAGATCCGGTTGTGGGAGTCGACCATCACTGTGCTGATACTAAGCTCGTTTGACGCTGATGGCGGCAATACCAAAAACTCTTCCAGCTGATAGCCGTCAAAACGTTGTAAGCCATCCAGCTCATTTGCCAGCCAGAGAAAACCTTGCTGATCTTGCGCCAGTCCATAACTGGTCACCGGGGCATTTTTAAATTCATCCGCTAATGAACTAAAACGAATGTTATTTTGCTGACTGGCGTAAGAATTTAACGAAAAAGTGCTCAGCAGCAGAGCGGAGAAAAAGCATAAACAAAGACGATAGAGTTTCGACATCGGAGCCATCAAATTATCAGCTAGATAGGATTGAGTATGTCAGCTGTGCTCATCTTGTAAAGAATAGATCGACTGAATAAGCAACGAGGGTATTGGCTATTAGTGCTGTGTCGACAGGCATTTAAAACTAAGGATCAAAAGGTTATGTCCTATTTCATTGATCCAACGGCACCCAAAATTGGCATCCCACTCCTGCTTTTCAGGAGTGGGTACCATGTTTAAGACCGACTATATGGCTTCAAAGTAAAATGGTTTACGTTTTGCCTGTTTACCATTCAGCTCATTCATACTGGCCGCGTCAAACAGACGGCCATTGACCATGGTCATGGTGACTTTGTCGCTGTCCTGAATGTTTTGTAGTGGATTGCCATCAATGACAATTAAATCTGCCAGTTTGCCGGCTTCTAATGAGCCTAACTGATGATCCATGCCAAAGGTTTTTGCCGGGTTAATGGTTGCTGTTTTCAGCGCTTGCAGCGGCGACATGCCGCCTTGGGCAAACATCCAAATCTCCCAGTGCGCGCCTAAACTCTCGCGTTGACCATGGGCCCCAATGTTGGTTAATACCCCTAAGTCATTCAGCTCTTTTGCCGCTTTGGCGATGCTGAAATGGTTATAGTGATGCAACGGCGCGGTCGGCCGGCGAATGCTGCGTGGACGTAATTCGTCCATTGGTACAAATTTGCTTAAGCGCGGGTGTTTCCACACTTCGGTTTTATCGTACCAGTAGTTTTCGCCCCAAATACCACCGTAGGCCACCACCAAAGTTGGGGTATAGGCAGTGCCACCTTGTTGCCACAGCTGTTTAACGTCATCATACAATTTTGCCGCCGGCATCGAATGCTCGAGCGTGGTATGACCGTCGACCACCATGCTCAGGTTATGCTGCAATAATGAGCCACCTTCAGGCACGACCATCATGCCCAATTCGCGTGCAGCCTCAATCACTTGCTGACGCTGATTACGTCTTGGCTGGTTGTAGCTTTTTACCGAAAACGCACCGGCCTTTTTCAGCCGCTCTAAGTGAAATTTAGCATCATCCAGGCTATCGATATGCGAGGTATAGCCCGGACCATAAGCGCCGTACAAAATAGTGCCGGTGGAGAAAATCCGCGGCCCGACAATTGCGCCGGTTTTTTGTAGTTCGCTGGCAGTGAAGACTTCCTGAGTATCGTTGGAAGGGTCGTGGATAGCAGTCACACCCAAGGCCAGGCTGGCGTAGTTAACGTAGCTTTGTTGCGGCACAATCTGATTCACCCCCTGACTGCCGTGCGCGTGGGCATCGAACAGGCCAGGCATAATTGTTTTGCCCGTAATATCGATGACTTTGGCGCCAGCAGGGATGTTCACTTCTGCTTTCGTGCCAACGGCTTTGATCAGGTTGTTTTCGACGATGACCACACCATCCTGAATTACCGTATCGCCATTCATGGTAATCACTTGCCCACCGGTAAATGCTGTGACACCTTCAGGTTTATAGGCATCGGCTTTAAAGCCAATGTTCAGGCCATTTTTCGCCGCAAACTCGGTTTTACCGTTAATCGCAAACACTTCGGCAATATCGGCATGATAAAGCTCAGGTCCTAAATTCCAGTACAACTGCTGGCTGTTACCGCTCCAGCTGATGTTTTCGCCGGCACGCACCGACAGTTGTTTGATCGGGAACTGGGTATCGCTGCCGCCAATATCAATCACCGCACCCCGTTCAGCAAAGGGCGTGACATAGACTTTAAAACGGTCGGCAAACGCCACAAACTTGCCATCGGGCGACACTTTAAATTCGGTGCCGTATTTGGCGCTATATAAAGTGCGCTGGGTTTGTTTGACTAAATCAATGCTAAGCAAGGTTGGTGATGCGCCAAAGTCCTGCGCAAAGACCCGGTCATTGCGATCAGAAAAATGTGGTGCATAACCATTGCGGCTGATAAGGATCGGTTCGCCACCGGCCACTTTAACTGCATACAAGCCGGTATTCAGTGACCATTTTTTATCTAATAAATTGCCAGCACCACCTTTACGAAACACAATGGTATTGCCATCAGGGCTGAAGGTTGGTTCCAGATATTTGCCCGGCGCTTTGACAACATCTGTCACTTTACCAGAGCGAACATCCAGCACTTTTATTTTGCCTTGTTGTTGGTCATGCCAACTCACAAAAACCAATTTTTTGCCATCACGGGAAAACTGCGGATAAAGTTCAAATTCTTCGTTTTGTTTTGTCAGTCGTTTTGGCGTACCGCCTTTGGCATCAACCTGATACAAATGACCCAGCGCCGAATATACAATAGTTTTCCCATCCGGCGATGCCTGCACAAAACGCAGCATTTTCACGTCAATCTGGTCTTGGTTTAACTCTTGTTTTACCCGCACTGCCGTTTGGATCTGTTTTTTGGTATCGATGCTAAACGGAAGATCTTTGACCGATTTACTCGCAAGCTCAAAAGATTTGATTTTACCATCAGCCCAGAACACGATGCTTTTGTTGTCAGGCGTGAAGCTTAATGTCGGGTACACACCATGGATAGCCCAGGTTTCCTGCATGTCGCGGTCAAGTTCACTATAAAGCTCGGTTTGTTCGCCTGAGGCTAAGTCATATAAAAATAACGTGGTTTTAAAATCGACACGGCGGATGTAAGCCAGTTTTTTGCCATCTGGTGATGGTGTTGGTCGTACCGCACCGCCTGGGCCATCGAGCAATACTTCGATGTTGCCGGTTTCCCGTTCAAAGCGTTTGATGACATAAATGCCTTGCTCAGAGTCTTTGCTGTAGTGGAAGGTATTGCCTGGTGTATTGTCTTGTGAAAAATAGACGTACTTGCCGTCAGGGGAAAACGCCGGTTCACCTAAGTCTTTTTGATCGTTGGCTTTTTCAGTCAACATCACGCCTGTGCCACCGGTTTTATGGTATTGCCAGATTTCGCCGGCGCCAAGGCTGCGGGTATTGGTAAAGTGTTTACGGGCGACGATAAATTCACCGTCCGGGCTCCAGTCCGGGCTATTAAGCAAGCGGAAGGTTTCGTTGGTGACGGCTTTGGCGTCACTGCCATCAGCTTTCATCACCCAAATATTGTCGCCGCCACCTTCATCACTGGTGTAAGCGATAAATTTGCCATCCGGGCTGAATTTAGGCTGCATCTGCCAGCCGATGTCGTTGGTCAGTTGTTTTGGGGTTCCGCCGCTGATTGGCATCGTATACAAATCACCCAGCAAATCAAACACCACGGTTTTGCCGTCCGGGCTGATGTCGAGGTTCATCCAGGTGCCGGTTTGGGTTTTAATATCAATGGTTTTGAACTCGCCTTGAGGCTTATTGACATTCCATTCGGCTTTTTTTGTTTTAGATTTATCGTCGGCGGCTTGTAGGGTAAAAGTGCTACTGACGGCGAGTGCCAGCAGGCTGAATTGCCATAATTTCATCGATGTTCCTCGGATGACTATCTGTTAGGACGGGATCGCCTGTTGCCGGCGACTTGGTTTCGCTGAATAACTTGCCACATTCTGCAGCGTTTGGGCAGAGGTGATTGCTGTGACTGCGCTGATTCACCGATCAAAACCGACAAATCACTGTCTGGATGGATGCTTTGCGGTATATTTGCCATATAGACAGTGGAAAATTTTCGTGGTTATTAAAATGGATTCACCTTGTATTGCCAGCTGTAAGCTCAACAGTGACAAAATTTGTATTGGTTGTTACCGTCATATCGAAGAAATTGTTGATTGGAATAAAAGGACCGAGGCAGAGCAGCTAACAATAATTGCCAGTCTCAGTGAACGTAAACGGCAGATTGACGTCATTGCTGATGCACCAACTAGTGCCATTACGCAAGCTGAATGGCAAGCGGCAAAATCAGCGCTGGCACTGAAAAGAAAAATGCAGTTGGACTAAAGCCAACAGAGAAAACTAACAGAGAAAACCAATAAAAAACCAAGAAATAGAATCAACAAATTGATTTCTTGATCCAGCACAATCGAATGGGGCGTGGCGCTTGCCGCTAAAATGAGTTGCGGCCTAAAATACAGCGAGCAGCTGGAGTTTTTGCTAAGTTATCTGTGCTGAATCAAATAGAAAGCTGCATGGTTTTAGATAAAACCGATGTAGCACCCAAGGAGAATTATGTTATTAGAAGCGGTCTGGATTGGTTTTGCATTTAGTCTTGGCATGTTGGTGCGACTTATTGGCTTACCGCCACTGATTGGTTATCTGGCCGCTGGATTTGTCATTACGCTAAATGCCGCTGAACTGGAATTACCCCATACCGGCAAAAGTATTATTGAACACGTCGCCCATCTTGGCGTGTTGCTGCTGTTATTTACCGTTGGTTTAAAACTGAATGTTAGAAGTTTAGGCAAACCAGAGGTACTGGGTGGCAGTGTGCTGCATTTTTTTGTATCGGCCGTTTTGTATGCGCCGGTGATTTACCTCTCATTTGAACCCAATTGGCTGCATGCACTGATGTTAGGTGCAGCACTCGCGTTTTCCAGTACCGTCCTCGCGGCAAAAGTGCTGGAAGGGAAGCGCGAGATCCGGGCATTTCACGGCCGGGTTGCCGTGGGTATTTTGATTATGCAGGATTTATTTGCGATGGGCTTAATGAGCTTTTCGCAA
>JAHJNE010000294.1 GCA_018820995.1 Gammaproteobacteria bacterium
ATTGAATATTCTCTGGATATCGGGCAAAGGCGCTGGCTGGTGCAATTTAGGCCATCACCAACTTATTTAACTAAGTACCGTAGTTGGCAAGCATGGGGTCTTTTGGTCGGCGGTTTGTTGTTTACCAGCTTACTTGGCGCATTTATGTTGGCGATGACCGGCCGTTCTTATCAAGTAGAGAATCTGGTGGCTCGTCGTACTGCCGAGCTACGCGGTATTCTGACCACGGCAATTGAGGCCATTATTACGATGGATGCCAACGGTAATATCGAAACCATGAACCCTGCCGGAGAAAACTTGTTTGGATACCAAGCGGCAGAGTTGACAGGCGTGTCTATCGCGAAAATCATTCCCGACTTTTTTAGTGAAGGCGAAGTGACGCCTCAAACAGCGCCTTTGCCAACCGGGGCTGGTGCGCGGCGGGATTCTTTTGCGCTTAAAGCCGATCAGAGCAAAGTGCCGATTGAACTCGCAATTAGTAGCGTTGTGATTGCCGAACGCGTGCTGTACACCGCGATTATTCATGATTTAACTGAGCGACGAAATGTCGAACGAATGAAAGATGAATTTGTATCTACCATTAGTCATGAGTTAAGAACCCCTTTAACCTCGATTAAGGGCGCATTAGGCCTGATTGTCGCTGGGGCACTGGACAGTCAGCCGGAAAAAGCCAAGGACATGTTGCGAATTTCTTTTGAAAATTGTGGCCGGTTGGGACATTTGATTGACGATCTGCTCGATTTTGAAAAGGTACAGCTGTCGCAGTTCTCATTGACACTGCAGCCTCTATCAATCAACGCGTTAATCGACAAAACGGTCTGTGCTAATCAAGGGTATGCAGCGAAGTATGGTGTCTTTTTTGGCTGGAAGATGCCCGATATCGATGTTGTTGTGAATGGTGATGAAAACAAGCTGATTCAGATTTTATCCAACCTGTTGTCCAATGCAGTTAAATATTCGCCAAAAGGCGCATCTGTCACCATTACAACAGAAATTCTTCAGAACAATATACGGGTGTTGATTGCTGATGTAGGCTCAGGGATCCCACTGGAGTTTCAGGATAAGGTTTTCGAGAAATTTACTCAGGCTGATTCGACCGATACACGTCGTGTTGGCGGGACGGGCTTAGGACTGGCCATCACCAAGTCACTGGTTGAGCAGCATGGTGGCACTATCAGTTTTGTCAGCGAGCCGGGTAAAGGCACCACCTTTTATTTTGACCTGCCAATTTTAAAACCGGGTGACGCTGCGTCGCTTTAAACTAAATGCATTTGAATAAAGTTCAGCCTGGCAAAGATGATTGTCGTCGAAGTTGTCAATCAGATGGCGTTAGCCAAGCCAGTGCGCGGGCGGAAGAAGCCTTATCTGCCATAACCCGAGCATTCAATGATTTTTAGCCTAAAAAGCGATGACTTTACAAAGCTTTAAACTGCCTCAACTTCAAATCAGCACAACGACAAAAAGGAACATCTCTATGCAGCCAGCTGATCTTGCTATTCCTATTTTACCTAGTCGCTCCATTCCCGATACCACAGCGTTTTACCAGAAACTTGGCTTTGCCGGCGGGCCGCATGATTTTAACAACCAATACGCCATCTTTAAACGCGGTACAGTGGAACTGCACTTTTTTGGTCATCCGCAGGTGAATCCATCTGAATCTCACGCTGGTTGTTATATCCGGGTGCAAGACGTTCGAAGTCTATATCAAAGCTGTTTAGCAGCCGATTTACCCAGTGCCGGCGTTCCAAGAATGGACAAGCTGGAAGATAAACCCTGGGGCTTGCGGGAATTTTCTATCGTCGATTTGGATGGTAATTTGCTGCGTATCGGGCAAATATTGTGATGCGCCTTGTCAGTAATAAATAACTCACTAAATGATAAGTTACTAAAAAGTAACTAATAAATAGGCCGCGGACAATAAGGCCAAAGGACAGTATTTTTGAAACCTATTGTTTTATCCGATTATCAATTTGCCACGACATTGGGCGCTTTGGGGTTGGTGTTGGGATTGATCATCCATTTGATCCACTTCCATTGGCTATCGATGACGGTGCCAGGCTATGAGCTCTGGACCGCGCCGGGAAAAATGCTGCTGCGTTTTTTCAGCGAAGAAACACCGTACCGTCCGAAGCTGATCATTTTCCTGATCGGGCAATTTATAGGTTACTTTTTTGTATTTTATGTTTATCGTAAGCTAAAACGATAACAGTCAATAACTTGGAATGCTGTGCTACTTAACACAGCTTACGTCGCGCTAGTCACAACGCAGCTCAATAGCCGTTCCATAAAACCCTGTGGTAAAGAGATCAAACCCAATGCAGTCGCCGCACATCACCAGCAATAACCTATTGATCCGAGCCTTCACCAAAAACGACTTAGCCGTTTTTGCCAGCTATCGCGCTGAAGAAGCGGTGGCTCGTTATCAAAGCTGGGAGCATTACACTTATCAAGATGCCGTTGCGCTTTTTGAAGCGATGGACTATGCCACTTTTGGCACGGTCGGCAACTGGTATCAATTGGCAATTTGTCGCCTGGAAACCGCTGAATTGGTCGGTGACCTGGCTATCCATTTTATCGACTCGCAGCAAGTTGAGATTGGCTTCACCATCGCGCCTGCTTATCAACAACAAATGATAGCCACCGAAGCGGTCACTGCTTTGTTAGGGTATCTGTTTACAGAACTGGCTATCCATAGAGTCGTGGCAACAACCGATGTTAACAATGTCGCAAGTTTTCGTTTGCTGGAGAAACTTGGCTTTCGAAGGGAAGGGCATTTTATTCAAAACATTTTTTTCAAAGGCGCCTGGGGTGATGAATATCAGTATGCGTTATTAGGTTCTGAGTACTTTTGTTCTGAGCACATTTGTTCTGAACACATTTGTTCTGAACTTAAGCCCCTAGAGCCAGAACTTTAGTCATCAGCCGACATGTCCCCCGCAGTTATTGAGAATATGGAGTGGTCGAAGTGCAGGAACCGAACTACAAAAACTATACGCTTGCTGAGTTGGAAGATGTGCTTGCGCATATCGACAAAGACGCATTTTCTGAGCGATATCAAAATGCATTGGCCCACTATCAACAGAAATTAAAGGACCCGCAGGCCGTTCATGCTGATGTCGATCGCGAAGATAACAACACGTCCAGTCAAGAAAAACTGTATTTGCAGGTTATTCTTTCTTTCATTGGTATCCTATTTTTTGGGTGGTGGGTAGTTGATGCGGTGCTGACGGGGGTGACGTATACCAAAAAGGGTAGGTTAATCGCGTTGGCGAACGACCCCTCGGGTTTTTACGTCCATGTTTCGATGCCGGCCTTACTGCTTGGCGGAAGTTTACTTATGTTGTTTCAAGCCTATAAAAAACTAGCGGCAGCAGACACTCAGAAGACAGAATCGGTGGATGCAAAACGCTAAGCTGCAAATTGGCGCTGATAGTCGTTTTGTCAGCGGTAAGCATGAATGAAGTGAAGATAACCCACTGCAGTATCGTTCGCACAGAGACGTCTTTTGATGACTAGTAAATGACAAACAGAGAGCATAACTTGATTCAAGGCATCAATCATCTCACTTTGGCGGTCAGCGACTTAAATCGCTCGTTGCACTTTTATCTTGATGTGCTTGGTATGCA
>JAHJNE010000295.1 GCA_018820995.1 Gammaproteobacteria bacterium
AATGGCCGTGGCACTTTGATGCCGGCTTGCCTGATAGCCAACTTCCAGCTTTTGCCAGCGCTGCAAAGTGAAATCGTAACTGTAGCTGGCATCCATTTCGGTGTAGTCGCCAAACACCAGCAGCTGATTGCCACTGACTACCGCAGAATGCGCGCTGATAGGTTGAGGTAAATCAGGCAACTGTTCACGGCGACCAGTCGCGGGTTGATACCGTTCAAACAATGGCAAACTATTATGGCCGTCATAACCACCGACTAAATAAATCCAGTCATCTTTCACCACAGCACGCGTGGCGCGAGCGACGGCTAAATCAGCGAGACGTTTCCATCGTTTGGTTTTTAGATCAAATGATTGAACCCAAGGTGTCGCAACTTCTTTCATCGAACCTGCATGATGCCGATATTGACTGCCGCCAAATACGATAATTTTTTCCCGAAATAGCACTGCAGTGTCAAATGCCGTAGCGCCTTGCATTTTGCTGACAATACTGACTTGGTTGGTTTTTAGATCCAACATTTCAACCCAGTTCCCGGCATTTGTATTTCCAGGCCCATCACCGTCTCCACCGAAAATGTAAATCTGCTGCTCACCCGCATAGACGGCACTGAAATAACGTCTAGGCATTACTTGTACGTCGAGCTTCTTTTGCTCACCTGTTTTTGGATTGAGGATCTCAACATCAGTCAAAAAACCACTGCTATTCGAGCCTGCTAAGGTGATTAGTCGTTCGCCGTCGGTGACAGTGGCATGGCCGTAACGGGGTTCGAGCAGATTAAAAGCGGTGTTGTTGTTCTTAGGCATTTGACTGCAAGCACTGAGGAACAATGATGCGAAGACAACGCTGGTCAATTTAAATGATTTAAGGTGCATAACAATCCTTTGTCGGAACGAGGGAATAAAAATACCTCAGGAAGTTTACAATAAATAAACCTAACGACAATGACTTGTAGACGAATAAATTTCGAGATTAAATAGCAGGTCGCAAGCCGCTTAAAAATATTCTACTCTGAGCACTTAATCGCGTATCTTCATCAGGGATAGCTGTGCGCTGTTATTGGTTCAAAGTAATGAACATCACTGTCCTGAACCGCATATTACAGAGGGTACAAACTATGCACTTGGAAATTTACCTGTACTTTTAAGCCCTAACCGATATAATACGCGCCGCTCTTTTGACTGTTCTTTATACACTGTTCTTTATACAATAAGGTAATCCTATGCATCCGATGTTAAACATCGCTGTTCGTGCTGCGCGTGGCGCAGGCAATATTATCGCGCGTGCTTGTGGTCAGTTGGACATGGTCCAGACCATTCAGAAAGGCACCAACGACTTTGTCACCAACGTCGACAAAGAAGCCGAACAGGCCATCGTGAATATCCTGCGCAAGTCATACCCAGATCATGACATCATCGCAGAAGAAGGTGGCGAATACACCAACAACAATAGTGATTACCAGTGGATCATCGACCCGCTTGATGGCACCACCAACTTTATCAAAGGCATTCCTCATTTTGCTGTATCTATCGCACTGCGTTACCGCGGTAAGTTAGATCAAGCCGTTATTTTTGACCCACTACGTGGTGAAGTGTTCACAGCCAGCCGTGGCGGTGGTGCACAACTGAATGGTCGTCGTATTCGTGTAACCTCATTACCTGATTTAGGCGGCACCGTCCTGGCGACAGGCTTCCCGTTTAAACACAAACACCATTTAGACGCCTATACCGAAACTTTTAAAACCTTCTTTACCGAAGCTGCGGATATCCGCCGTACTGGCTCAGCAGCATTAGACTTAGCCTATGTCGCTGCTGGCCGCTTTGACGGTTTCTGGGAAATTGGTTTAAAACCATGGGATATCGCTGCAGGCGAACTGATCGTGCGTGAAGCCGGTGGTTTGGTCAGCGATTTTGTGGGTGGCAATAACCAAATGAAGAGCGGAAACATTGTCGCAGCCAGCCCAAAAGTATTGCAATCGATGCTCAAAGGTATGCGCCCGCATTTGACTGATTCATTAATGAAATAGTCAATTTTGTGTCATAAAAAAACCGCCAACTGGCGGTTTTTTTATTTCTGGTGACAAATAAATCAGCTTTGGCTGCAAGTCATTTCACAACGGTAGCCAATATCGGCTTATGGTTTTTCCAACGGCAAGCCGGCATTCACCCAAGCCGAATAACCACCGGCTAAGCTCAGTACATCGGTATAACCCATTTTCTGCAGAACATCGCCAGCCAGTGCTGACCGAAAACCACCACCACAATACAACACCAAGGTTTGTTGTTTATCTTGCACTACAGCTTCGATATCACGTTCAATAATACCTTTGCCCAAATGCATTGCTTGCGGTAAATGACCTGCTTGCCATTCGCGGTCTTCGCGCACATCAATCAGCACACAAGGGCGTTGATGTTGCTGGAATTCTTCGATGGTAATTTCTTTGACCCGACTTTTGGCATCGTCAACCAACGTCAGAAAACCGGGGTTATGTTGTTTACTCATCGTCGTAACTCCTTCTACAAATCTGCGATATGCAATGACAAAGCGGTCTACAAAAGCTAAGCGGGATCAGTATTTAATACTGATCCCGCCCTTTTACAATGAAGGTGTACCTTCGCCTTCTTTTTCAATCACTGTTGGCAGTAAATCTTCACGGCTTGCACCAAGAATAACCGCCAGCGCGCTGGCAATATAAACTGATGAATATGTACCGATAAAAATACCGAACAACAAGGCCGTGGCAAAACCATGGATCATCGGCCCGCCCATATAAAACAGTACAATAAGCGTCAGCGCTGTCGTAAATGACGTCATCGTAGTACGGCTTAAAGTGGATGTAATGGCTTCGTTCACGGTTTCATCTACTGTCGCTTCGCGTAATTTACGGAACATCTCGCGAATACGGTCAAAGACCACGATGGTGTCGTTGATTGAGTAACCAATCAGCGCCAGAATGGCTGCTAACACCGTTAAATCAAATTCCAGCTGGAAGATAGAAAATAAGCCAAGGGTGATAATCACGTCATGCAGTAACGACGCAACAGCACCGACTGACAAACGCCATTCAAAGCGAGCTGCAACATAAATCAGAATACCAACTAACGCTGCCAGAACTGCTAAAAAGCCGTCTTCCTTAAGTTCATCACCGACTGAAGAACCAACCACATCCACTTTGCGCACAGTGACCGGAGTCGCCGCGACTGTATTGATGGTGGTCAGAATTTTTTCGCCGATGGCTTTTTGGTCTAAATCAGCCCGTGGCGCAATCCGGATCATCACATCCTGACTGGTGCCAAAATAAGCAACCTGAGCATCCGCAAAACCATTAGCTGCTAAAGCCCCACGCACTTTGCTTAATTCGGCCGCTTGCTCAAATTTGACTTCAATGACGGTACCGCCGGTGAAATCAAGGCCCAGATTTAAGCCTTGGGTAAACAGGCTCAGCAATGAACCCAGCACTAAAATAGTAGAAAAGACCAGTGCCGGGATCTTCAACTTCATAAAGTTGATGGCAGATTTAAAGATAAATAATCTCATCGTTGCATCCTCAAATCGGCAGACTGTTGCCGCGACGTTGGCCCCAGATCACGTTAACAATCACCCGGGACAACACCACTGCAGTGAAAATAGAAGTACAAATACCCAAAGCTAAGGTGACCGCGAAACCCTTCACCGGACCCGTACCGACCCCAAACAGGATCAAGGCAACCAATAAAGTGGTGATGTTCGAATCGGCAATAGTACCAAAAGCGCGGTTGTAACCTTCATGAATGGCATGCACAGCAGAACGGCCTTCAGCGAGTTCTTCCCGGATCCGCTCAAAAATCAGGACGTTGGCATCAACCGCCATCCCCACTGTTAACACGATCCCCGCCATACCAGGTAAAGTCAGCGTCGCACCTGGGATCATCGACATCACGCCGAACAATAACACCAGGTTGGCGATCAGGGCGACATTGGCAACTAAGCCAAAACCCTTGTAGTAGATGGCCATAAAGACTAATACTGAGAGCATGCCCCACATAATGGCGTTGGTGCCAAGATCAATGTTTTCCTGACCCAAGCTAGGACCAACGGTACGTTCTTCGACAATCAGAATGGGCGCAATCAAAGCACCGGCACGCAGCAATAACGCCAGGTTTTGTGCTTCACCCGG
>JAHJNE010000296.1 GCA_018820995.1 Gammaproteobacteria bacterium
ATCACTATGATCTTGCAAATCATGCTGCCACAGGCTCGACCAGTCAAAACCGGGCTGCCATTGCTGGCTTTGCAGCTGCAATAGCAGCGCTTGACGTGTTGCAGGCTGACCTTGTCGTTGTTGCATATATTGTTGCCAGCTAGCGGGTGATGCCATGAGCTGACGCCATTGCTCCCCAGAAACGGCTGCTTCGTCATAGTGCCATTCCAAGGTTACATTGAGCGGTATAGCCAAACTGTAATTAAAGCCGGTGGCGATACGGCGGCTGATTTTCACATCTGCAGCGGTTGTTGCTAGATTGCTGCCGTGCCATTGTGGTTGTTCACCGCTGGCAACTTCTAAATGATATAACCAGCGCTCGTTTAACGCGCCGCTAAGATTTAAGCCATAGTGGCGGTTTACCTCTTCGTCCGGCGCGATACCTTGGGTTTGATAGGCTAACAGCCCGAGTGACCAACCAGCGGCCAACTGCTGTTCGGCACTGAGTTGCCAGCGCTCAGCGGCATTGCTACGGGCCCAGTCCGGTGCAAAGGTGGCGTTATCGGTTTTGGAACCAAGCGCCGGGCTCCATAACCAGCTGACAGATTGTGTGGCGCCTAACCATTGCTGGCGTAACATCAGACTGCCAAGTCTTTGTTCGCGCAGCACGGCCGGTTGTTGTGAAATCACCGCGCGAATGGCATTGCCGGCAAAAAAATCTGTTGGATTAAAACCACGGGCGACGCCGTTTTTTTGATTGATCCGGCCAAATTCTGTCAGCCAGCTGTCGCTCCAACGGTAGCCGACATAAAGCTCTTTCCACGACATCACGGCATGGCTATTGTCCTCGCCGCCAAAACCATCCAACCGACTGTTCCAGCGCACATAAACTGATTGATCGTCGCTGTGGTGGCTAAAGCGGCTATCAAGTGCCAACCGGCTTTGCCATTGCCGCTGTTGCCGGATGAGGGCGAGCTCAGTTGACAGTTGCCAGTCGGCCGACCCAGAACTGGTAGCCGCTCCCAGATCAGCCAGCGCAAAGGCCTGCAGCTCATGCTGGTCGGCCGTGATCAGAGCCGGATCCGTCGGCAGCTGCTGCGGCAGATCTGATAAGTAAATGAACAGCAGCGGCCACATCAATTAGCGCCCATTAAAATTTTCCAGTGCCTGGCGTTGTAGCCATTGCGCCGGAACTTCCATCGCTTGATGATCCTGACTTTGGATCACGGTCACCAATTGCGGATTCAAGCCATCAATAATGATGGTTTCGGTCGGTCGAAGTTGACCTAGTGCGGTTTTATAATGACGAAACCAGGCGGTTTTTAACAAACTGCCACTTTTGGCATAAAGGTCTGCTTTGATGGATTGGCCGTTTTCCGGATCGAGCCACAACAACATGCGGGCATAAGTCACTGCCGGGTGTCGGGCGGTGAGGTCGAGTTGCACCGTCTGGCGTGATTGACCTTCGGCATCTTGTAGCGTCGCTGGACCGACGATAACGGCACTATAATCGCGCAGTAAATCTGTGGTCACCACATCGCCATTTGCTGCTTGTCCTAACAAGCGTTGTTGTGCCGAGATCCGAATACTGGCTTTGCCTGCAGGATCGTAAAACCACAGATCGGCGCCATCTTTGAGCAACAATTTTCCGTTATCGCGCCTCGGTTGTAAAAAGCGGATCAGGTTCCTAAATTGTTGCTCCCCGGCTTCATACCGGGTAAATACCGCCAGTTGATTGCGGCTGACTTCTTTGCCATTACGATATTCAATCAGGGTCGAAGTGACCCGATAAGACTGACGTGGGTTTCTCACTTCATCAGCGCGTTGTAGTAAAGTCGCCGCCTCATCAATCGCCTCGGTCTGTCCGGCAAACGCTGGCAACAACAGGCTAAATAAAGCGATCCGAATTAAGATTTTCATCATTTCCCCTTGGCAATAACTTCAGACATAACGCAGCGCATCAACGACATCCTGCTTCGCGGCGCGACGCGCTGGCCACCAGGCGGAAATCGTCGCGACTACGACCACCGTCACGGCAATGCTAAGCAGCATCTGATGTTCGCCCCATAGCCTGATGGTAATGGGAACGGGATTACTATTGCCTGGCGGTACCCAGGAAAATCCGGCTTGATTAATCAGGGCGGCAAAAAATAACGACATGATGGTGCCCAGGCCCGCACCGGTTAGACCCAACAGCAATCCTTCGCTGACAAACAGCCGTCGGATCCCGCTGCGACGCAGACCAAGTGTGCGAAGGGTGCCAATTTCGACCGTCCGTTCCAGAACAGCCATACTCATGGTATTGCCGACGGTAAATAACACGATGGCGCTGATTAAAATGGTGATAAAACCAAAAATAGCGGCGAACATGCCGGTGATCTGACCAAAGGCCGGATTCAGCGTCTGAAAGTCATGCACTTCCAGCGGTTGGGCTGCCCATTTTTCTGCAATCAGCTGCTGCAGCCTAGAGCGGGCGAGTTCAAGGTCGCTGCTATGTTGCAGTTGGATTTGTAGTGCCGTGACCTGCTGGCCCGGCTCGCCGTACAACAACTGTTGCGCTTGTGGCAGCAGCATCGCCAGATAGACTTCATCCAGCTCTTTTGCACCTGTGGTGACGGCGCGGTTGATCTGTAGTCGGTTAACGTTAGGCGCGCCACCGGTACTGGCTGCTAAGAGCTCTAGCTGAGCTCCGGATGTAGCGGGTGATGAAGGATCGGACTGACTGGTCGCGAGCGCGGCAATATCAGCGGACAGCAAACTGCCGCCAACATCAGGGCTGCCCTCGTTGTTTACCTCTTGTGCCGGGCAGTCCGGCAGCGTCAGTTGACTACATAGTTGCAGCATCCTAGCGACCCCAACGCCAATTTCGGCTTCGTTCGGAACTTTTGGATCCATACTCAGCAAATCAGGCGTGATTGCCAGCTGATAGTCATTCCAGCGCCGCATCTCATTTTGAGCGGCAACATCAACGCCTTGCACTATGACCAACTTCGACAAGCCAGCGTCAAAATTACCGGCTATACCGCCAAATTGCAGGACCGGAGTCACAACCCGAAGTAGCGGCGCCAGTACCGGATCGAGCCGGATTTCGTCGGCAAGTTGTTGATAATCATGGAGGCTGTAGCCTTGTGGATCACCGCTACCGAACCAGAAGTAGTCTTTGCGTTGCAGCTGCAGATGGCCGGTGCGACCGACAAAATCCGTTTCAAGGCCGTAGTAGACGGTACGGCTGTAACCGCCAAATAACAGGATCGATAACATCCCAATCATCATTGCCAGCAATGTGGTGGCAGAGCGACGTTGATTGCGCCACAGATTTCGTAATGCCAATCCGATCATACGGCCTCCTGCAATGGTTGTGGTGCCTGAAGATGCCCATCTTTTAGCAGCACCAGATGATCGGCGCTGGCAATCACTTGTGGGTCGTGCGAAGAGAAGACAAATGCGGTTTTTTGTTGGCGTTGCAATTCCCGCATTAAGGCAATGATCTGCGCCCCGGTTTGGCTATCGAGATTGGCGGTTGGCTCATCGGCCAGCACCAGCAGCGGCTGGTGAACCAGTGCTCTGGCAATCGCTACACGCTGTCGCTGACCGCCGGAAAGTTGGTTCGGTCGACTCTGGGCTTTATCTGCCAGGCCAACCGCTTCCAGCAACTGCAGTACTCGTTTGCGGCGAAGCGCGGCGGGTGTTTTATTGAGGTGCAGCGGGTATTCAATATTTTCATAGGCCGTCAACACAGGTAACAGATTGAAATTTTGAAAGATGTAGCCGATGTTGCGGGCCCGGAAGTCGGTCAGCGCATTGTCACTGAGCTGTTGTAGTGATTGGCCGGCAATTTCAATACTGCCTTCATCCGGCCGGTCAATACCAGCAATCAGATTCAGCAAGGTTGTTTTACCGCTGCCTGATGGCCCGGACAACACGGTAAAGCAAGCTGGTTTGAGCTGCAGGCTGACATTGGTCAGGGCCTGCACCCGCACTTGACCCAGCGCATAGGTTTTCGACAGGTGATGTAATTGCGCCAGGCTCATGCCGTGACTCCTTCAGTCTGATCGCGATCTTAAGTTGATTTAGCGTGCAGCTTTTGCCCGTCGTTGGCTGTGAATTGTGATAAAGCGTTGTTTTTAGGTTTGAAATGCGCGGATGGCGGACAAGCGGTTCGGTGCTGTTTGGATGTGATTTATTTTGTTGCTTCATCAGATAAAAATAAACATTTCATCAAGTTGGTGTTAACCCGCTGTCATATTGTGCTGGCACTTTAACTGTGCGGCCGCAGCAGGTTCTGAAGACCATGGCGGGACTGCGAGTTTATTCAGGGAGAAAGTGATGTCCGGACGTGCTTTAGCTGAACTGGCCGCTGCGCCAGTATTTCCAACCCTTGGGCGGCTCGCGCTACCCATTATGTTATCGCTGGTCTTTGGCGCGCTGGCAAATGCCGTAGACATGGCCTTTATCAGCCAGTTCAGTCAAAGCGATCGCGCTATTGCCGCGCTGTCGGTTATTTTTCCGCTGCAAATGTTAGTGGCTGCACTAGGGACCGGCCTTGGCGGTTCGTTGGCCAGCGTGCTAAGCCGTGCGCTGGGCGCCAATAAGCCTGATGATGCCCGCAGTGCTCTGTGGCAAGCGACCTGGCTGACATGCTGGCTTGGTCTGGCGTTAACGATTTTGCTTTGCGCCACGTTACCGATGTTACTGAACTTGATGCAAACCCCAAATGATGTGATGGCTCCGGCTCTGGAATATGGGTATCCGGTGCTGCTCAGCACAGTACCGGCGTTACTGGCACAGCTGTGGTGTGAAGCGTTTCGTGCGCAAGCCCAGGTCAGATTGATGGTGATCGTGGTCGTCAGCAGCTGCTTGTTTAATGTGCTGTTGAACATTGTGTTGATTGTCGGCATGGATTTAAGCGTTTTTGGCGCCGGCCTCGCAACCGCGATAGCTCAGGTGATGGCGGCAATTATGTCGTTGTGGTTTTTGCAGCGCCGGCGCAGTGCGATGCGCTGGCAAGAGCAGATAAAAACCAGTGGCGTGAAAAGGGAACTGGTACTGCTGGGATTGCCGTTGTTTTTGAATCAGCTTGGTATTGGGCTGATGGTTGCTGCGGTTAATATTCAACTTGCCGGTACCGCAAATGCGTTGTTGGCGACTGCTGCTTTTGGACTTTTTATTAAAATGATGGTGATTGTGGTGATGCCGCTGCAAGGATTGGCGGCAGCGTTTCAGACTTTGGCCGCCTATCATGCCGGTGCCGGCGATCAAGGGCGCTTGCAGCGCACTGTCTATGCTGCGCTTGGTTGGACGCTGGCCTATGCCATGCTGGTCTATTTGCTGATGTATCAACAACCGCAATGGTTATTTGGCGCTTTTATGGCGCCGGCAGAAGTAAGCGCAACGGCTATTACCATCACCAAGGCGGCTTGTCTGGCGTTTCCACTCTATGCATTGTTTTTTGTCTCGGCTGGGTTTTTCCTGTCGACGGGGCGGGCCGGTCTGGCGCTTTTGATTTACCTTTCTCATAACTATCTGTTTTTCCTTCCGTTTGTAATTATTTTTCCCATATATTGGGCCACGAGTGGCATTTGGTGGGCCTTTGTTGCAACCGATATTGCCGCGGCGGGGTTGGGCGCTTTGTGCCTGGTATTTGCGCTCTGGCGTCCCCGTGCTACATCGCCGAAAACAGCGGATGTGGTCGAAACCGAGAAATCTCTGACCTGTTCTGATGCGGTCTGACCGCAATCTGATACCAAAACAAAGGAGTGATGTGTGAAGACTTCAGTACCAGGCCGTAACGGCAAATCCCCGTTAATTGATCTTTTTGTGCGGCAATTGGCACGGATGAGCCAGATGCAACATTTGATGTCGGTACAACTGCAACAATTGCAACGACGGTCGGCCGTGCAACCTCAGCTTTCGGTCACAGTCGGTTCGCAAAAAATTTCGGCAAGTTCGCCGCTGATACAAGACATTTTATGCAGTGCTTCTGCAGTGACCGGACAAAAGGCGCTCCAGTCTGCCAGTGTCGATCAAGCGCCGACACAAGCTTTAGTCGCAACGGACCCTGCACCGGAAAAGCCGGCACCAGCTCAATGGTTACCAATGAGTTCTGCGCAGCGCCGGTTGTATTTATTGTGTCAGCAACCCGAAGCTGAGTTGTCGTATCACATCACCTCTTTGACCGAACTGAATGGG
>JAHJNE010000297.1 GCA_018820995.1 Gammaproteobacteria bacterium
ATACTGCTGACCTGATCAGGCAAATCTTCGGCATTTTTCAGTTTTGGCCGCGCCAGTAACCGCTTTTTACCGTCGTTATCCAATTCAGCCCAGACACTGATTCTGACCTCGAGCATGATTTACTCCATCATTTTTTCGATTGGTAACACCAGTATAGAACTTGCGCCCAGTTGTTTGAGCTGTTCCATCGTTTCCCAGAATAAAGTTTCACTGCTCACTACATGTAATGCCACTAAATCATCGTTACCCGCCAAAGGTAATAACGTCGGATTCTCGGCACCAGGCAATAGCGCAATGACATCTGCCAACCGAGCACGCGGAGCATGCAGCATAATGTACTTACTTTCATTGGCTTGCATGACGCCTTGGATACGTGGCATCAGTTTTTTCAGTAAATTCAGTTGCGTGGTATCGGCTAAGTCACGGCGTTGAATCAACACCGCTTTTGAGCGATAAATCACTTCGACTTCTTTCAAACCGTTGGCTTCGAGCGTTGCGCCGGTTGACACCAAATCGCATATTGCATCAGCAAGCCCAGCACGCGGAGCAACTTCCACCGAACCTTTTAAGTTCACAGTGCGGGCGTTCACGCCATTTTGTTTTAAATAACGGTTTAATAAACGCGGGTAAGTGGTGGCAATAGTTTTGCCTTCTAAATCTTTCACACTGGTGTAGTTTTCTTCTTGCGGTACCGCAATCGACAAACGGCAACCGCCAAAATCGAGCCGTGCCAGCACGGTGTAATCATAAGTTTCATTGTCGAGCTGGCGCTGCAATGACACTTCTTCCAGCACATTTTCGCCAATAATGCCGAGGTCACAGACGCCATCCATGACTAAACCAGGGATATCGTCGTCCCGCACCCGCAGTAAATCAATCGGCATATTTTCGACATGGGCAATCAAGCGCTGCTCACGAAGATTAATTTTCAGACCACAACTGGTCAGCAGGGCTTGGGATTCCTGGGATAACCGGCCTGATTTCTGAATGGCGATACGTAATCTTTGGCTTTCGTTGGTGACTGACATTTATTTATCCTCTGTGCAACCCTGTGCAAAACGTTAAATTTAAAAACCTAAAAAAACAACAACCCCGGCGTAGTTCCGGGGTTGTTGTTGAATGATTCAATGCACCGGAGCTACTATCTTGATAGCCCCTCAGCGACTTAACCTGATTGGCTATTTCGGATGATGGTGGTGATGATGGGTCATCAGTGTATATTGAAGCATTGGTACGAATCCTGTTTCTGGCTTGTTTGAAGCTACGAATCTTTGAAGTAGAAGTAGCGCCGAGTTGCTATACAAGTTATCGGTTTTTTTTCGGACTGACAAGAGGGATGTCTAAAATTAATTGAATATTTTATTCGTGCTATTCTATAGTAATGCATTGATTTTAATTGATAAATAAATGTTTACGCATTTAAATATTTTATTTTAACTGGTTTTTATTTTGAATGAACAAGAAATTGACTGGTCAATAAATGAGCTGGTTGTATAGTTTTCTGTGTGGCTCTGGTTTGTTTCTCAAGCAAAATCTAATTTTGCCGACACACTGACTATAGCTGACAAATTAGAAACGATGGAATTCAACCAGATTAGCATTTCATCACTTCAATAATCTTCAAGGTGATAATTCATGGATGCATTTTACCCGTACATAACGAGGACCAATACTCAACCGGTAGAGCACCCGGCGAAACTAATATTGCCTGTGGCGAAGTATGAGCGGATCCATGCTGAAGTTGGGACAGAAAAGAAATTCCGGGTCGGCTGGCAAGAACCAAAGCAGAAACGCCAGCAACAGCCGCCACCAGAAGAGCAGGCGAATTCAGAGTCTGCTGCTGAGCCTGAAACGATTGAACAAGAACTACATTTAATTCCGACCAGCCATGCAGTGACTCCTGACAAAGACTTGCATACGGATGCCGACGGACATTTGGATATTTACGTCTGAGTTTTACTCCCGATGATTTGCTTTAATTTGGGCAGAAACTTCGCCTTTATTGCGGCTTATAAGCCACTTAACTTTGTTTTCATCGGTTCGAAGTTTGCAGCAGCCCGTTAGCACCGTCATAATACGCATCTGATTTTTCCAGGTTGTCGCTAAGGCGTATGTTCATGTTATCTGCTTTGACACGATTTTTGATGCCAGCGCCATTCACACCACCGTTTTTAAAGTCGCAGCTGTTAAAAGTACAGTCTTTAACATCGCTGCTTTCTCAATCACCATCTTCATCTGCTCGGGGTTTCGATTTTCAGCGTTCTCAGCCTCAGTGCTCTGAAATTAGTCCGCTTGATGTCACTTTATTGAGCGATAGCGTTTTGGCTCCGCTTTTTCGGAGTGCGCGTCATGCATGCTGAAATTACCGCAGCATTTGCTGAAGACGGCGCTCTGGCTAAAAATATCCCCGGATTTAAATCCCGTGATGCGCAGCAACAAATGGCCCAGGCGGTCGCTGATAGTATTCAAGATGGATCCGCGCTGGTCGTTGAAGCGGGGACTGGCACAGGCAAAACTTACGCCTATTTGGTTCCAGCATTGTTAGCCGGTAAAAAAGTCATTTTATCCACCGGTACCAAAAATCTGCAGGAACAGCTGTATTTTCGGGATTTACCTAAGGTGCTGGCGGCACTGGCGTTGCCTTTGCAAACGGCTTTACTGAAAGGTCGCGCCAACTATTTATGTTTATTCCGCCTGACTCAGCATTATCAACATGTACCGGTGCCGGATCCGTTGTTGATCCAGGATTTATCACTGATTAAAAAGTGGTCCAGTGAAACGCATAGTGGTGATATCGGTGAGCTCACCTATATCGCCGAAGATTCCAAAGCACTGCCTTATGTCACCAGCACCAGCGACAATTGCCTGGGTAAAGATTGCCCGGATTTTGAAGATTGTTATTTGCTCAAAGCCCGCAAAAAAGCCATGAACGCTGACTTAGTGGTAGTCAACCATCATTTGTTTTTTGCCGATATGGCGCTCAAAGACACCGGTTTTGGCGAGTTGTTACCTAATATGGATGTGGTGATTTTTGATGAAGCACATCAAATTCCGGATATCGCCAGTGAGTATTTTGGCGAATCTGTGTCTTCGAAGTTAATTCTCGATTTATGCCGTGATATTGAAGTGGCCTGTAAAACTGAATTACGTGATCACCCGCAGCTAGCGAAAACAGCGGATAAATTAGCGTCGCTGGTCAAAGATTGGCGCTTGTTATTACCGGGCGATCCACAAAAGGGCAATTGGCGGGATTGTTACCAACGTCCGGATATGCAAATCGCCATGACTCGGATTGGCGATGCCATGTCGATGGTTTATCAAGTATTAAAAACCAGCTTGGGTCGCTCTGATCAAGTTGATAGCTGTTATGAACGGGTGGCGACCGTCCGCACCCGATTGGATAAACTATTAGATGTGCATCGCACCGGCGTTAGTTTCTGGTATGAAACGACGCCCAGAACCATCAGTGTGCATTACACGCCACTTAGTATTGCTGACAAATTTAATGAATTGGTGTTTAACGAGCAGGATTTAAGCATAAAACGCAGCTGGATTTTTACCTCAGCGACCTTATCGGTGGATGAGGGATTTGCGCATTTCACCGAGCAAATGGGGCTGCAAAATGCCCGAACCATGTTGCTGGATAGCCCTTTTGATTACCCGAAGCAGGCGATGTTATTAGTACCGCGCTATTTGCCGGAACCGACCGATCCAAAAATTAATCAAGCGTTGTTAGAACTTGCGGTGAAACTGATCACGGCCAACAACGGCCGTTGTTTTTTCTTATTTACCAGTCATCGTATGTTGCAGTGGATGGCGAAAGAATTACCGCTGCGGATTAACTTACCGATTTTAGTCCAGGGCAGCACCAGCAAACGAATTTTGCTGGAGCAGTTTGTGGAGCTGGAACATACCGTATTGCTCGGCACCGGTAGTTTTTGGGAAGGCGTGGATGTGCGTGGTGACGCGCTTAGCTGCGTTATTATTGACAAGTTACCCTTTGCCTCACCCGATGAGCCATTGCTGCAGGCTCGCAGTGAAGATGCCCGGCTTAAAGGAAAAGATCCTTTTGCTGCCGTACAGTTGCCGCAAGCTGTGATCACCCTTAAGCAAGGCGTTGGGCGATTGATCCGTGACGTTTCTGATCGCGGCGTACTGGCCATTTGTGACAGTCGGTTAGTCACCCGCGCTTATGGCGAAGTATTTATTAAATCACTGCCACCGATGCGACGCAGTCGTGATGTGGGTCAGGCGATAGAGTTTTTAGAACATATTCACAGCAGTGGAGAGAAAAATTGAAATTACTAGCCATCGATACCTCAACCGAAGCCTGCTCGGTTGCCTTGCAAGTCGGCAGCGAACGGTTGCATCTGGATGAAGTGTGCCCGCAGCAACACAGCAAAAGAGTGTTGCCGATGGTGCAGCAACTGCTGACTCAAGCTGGATTATCATTACAACAACTCGACGGCATTGTGTTTGGTCGTGGCCCCGGTAGTTTTACCGGCGTGCGGATCGGCGTTGGCGTGACGCAGGG
>JAHJNE010000024.1 GCA_018820995.1 Gammaproteobacteria bacterium
ATAATTTTACCATTCCTGTCATTTTATCTTTTGATATTTCCAACAACCCTGATAACACGTCTGCGGCTTCTTCATTGCTGGGCACAGCTTTTTTTGGTGCCACAACATGACGAACCCATACCTTGTTATTTTCATCATAGACATCGGCATCGAGAATAAATCGTTCAGTTTGTAAGTCCCAGCCTTTTGCAGCCATTAAAGGAAGCAGCAATTGATTATCTTGTATAAATTGACTCAAAAACTGTTTTGACTTGAGCAATTCAACCGCTAGATCAGTTTTATCCACACCGCCTGCGCCAGATAAACTAACCCCTGCGAGCGACGCTAAACCACCTAATTGGCTACCTAAACCACCTAAACCTGCTTTTTTCTCTGTTGCAGGAGCTAACACTGTTGTAGTGCGGTAGATATTTGGCATTTGTAATGCCGCATACACAGCCACCGCAGCAGTGATAAACATTGTGATGAATACCAACCATTTAAATCGCCATAACTCTTTGACAATACTCACTAAGTTAATTTGCTCGGCACGCAACCCCTGCCTCGAAACCTTTACATCCACGCTATTTAATTCCAATATTAATTGACCGTATTATTAATCGCTGCAAGCGCGACTATGCTTTGAGAAATAATTGTTGTGACTTTTGACCACAACGATAAACTCGTCGTGTAGTCCGTATCTAGTGGAACAACTATAGTATCCCCAGCCTGCAACGACTCATTCGAGACTGCAAACCAAGATGACTGATTTGGAACAAAAACAGAGCCGTCAGCACGTATCACATAGACTCGCTCATCGTCAGCCCTCTTTCTGAATCCACCAGCTAATTGTAAGTAGTCATTGACACTCATGCCGCTTCTAAACCTATGACTAGAGGCATGTTGAACCTCACCGACGACTGAAACAGTTGTTTGATTTGAAGGCACATACAGTTCGTCTCCCTCTTCAACTAACAAATCGTATTCTGGATCTGCATCAATTACCGAAGGCAAATCTATCACTAGTCGGCCAATTGGTTTGGTCTTTTCTATTTCCGAAATCATCATAATTGCATCTTCTGGCTTCGTCTGAGCTTGGTCGCTTTCAGCTGAAAGATTTTTTGCTGCGATGTCAGAACGAAGTTGTTGCATTAACTTCCCGAGTTGCATTGTTTCTTGTTCGCGAATTTGTTCTCGAGTGAAAACGGCTCCGCTAGCAAAACCGTCATCTGTTAACCCACCAGCCCTCGCCATAACCTGGGACAATTTTTCCCCTTGCTGGATGGTGTAAGTTCCAGGAAATTTGACCTGCCCGGAAATTGTAATAGTCCGCTCAATATTCCAATCTGGAACAGCAAACACCGTAAGCCGATCGCGGCTGGCTAAAGCGAGTTTTGATTTACCTTGAAGAGCATCTAATAAATTGACATTGATGTGCTGAACGCGAACACCAGATTGTGAGTCTTTTTGACTGACCGACCTCGTTATTTCAGCACGTTCTAAATATGCACTGTCATTCAAACCACCAGCAGCGACTAACAGGTCGCCAACTGTGCCTTTCGTCGGTAATGGATATTCACCGGGCATCTTGACTTCGCCATACACAGCAGCGATTTGTGTTGATGCGTTAAATCTCGCTTGTTGTCGTAGTCTTTGTAAAAGAGGATACAATAATTCCGTTCTTGTTAAATGAACTGACAGCTTTAGAGCGTCTGCGTCGTAAAACACATTGTTCAACAAGTCTTGCATTAAGAACTTCAAATAGGCCTTATGCTCTCTATTTTGCGGTTCCCTCACGCGATCTGCAACAACGCCAGGGCGATTTATCTCAACAGGTTTTTTTTCCGATACAGCCGCAAAAGCTTGTGAAGCCAAAGCAGAAACATCTGCGATAAAAGGTTGGGGCAACTTTTCATCGAACACAGGATCAACCTTTGCAAATAGCTGCTTTTCAGTGTATTGCTTTGTCAGTTTGGTATAGAGAAGTTTGTCTAACTCTGGTCTATTGAATGACTCTTCACCATGATGAAAAACTAAAATAAGGTCACGTGCTGAAAGTTCTAAATTATCTGTGCTTTCTGGCTCAGTGATCGCTTTCCCTAAATTAAATTGGATAACTTGCAGATCACCAAGCTCAGACTTTTCCCGAACAACCAAGGCGTAATCTAAGTCCACCGTTAAATGTAAGTCTGACCACAAGGAATTTAAAATAGAATTTACACGAATACCTGGCGTCCAGGCATATTGACCCGGTCTCACAGCAGCACCAGCTACCGTAACCAGATGTTCAACCCGCTTTGAAGTCTGGCCAATACGCAACACATCGCCATTTCGTACTTCTACTGTTTGATCGATTGCCTTCGTCAAGTCTAGATTCAATAAACTGCGTACATTTTTCTCGTTAAAACGTTCCACAACCACATTTCTGGGAAAGGCTCCTGCTTTACTGCCACCAGCCATATCAACTAAATCAGAAACAGTTTCTCCAGACTTCAATTCATATAATGCTGGTCTGTTTACTTCACCACTGACCTCGGCAAGTGACTTCACCGCAGGAATGAAAACTACGTCACCATGTTGTAAATGTATATCCGCAGTTGAATCGCCCTTGAGCAATAATCGATATAAATCAAAAGATGCGACGTCCTTCCCTGCCCGCTTCACTGAGATTTCTCTCAAGGATCCAATATCGCTCACACCACCAGCCACAAACAGAGTCTGGGTTAAAGTTGCTAATGCAGAAACAGTATAACTACCAGGAAACTTCGCTTCTCCTGCAAGAAAAACATTAATGGTGCGTAATTTTCCCATACTAACCGCGACTTCAACACCGATATTTTGCTTAGTAATACGGTCAATAATTAAAGCTTTAGCTTTTGCAAAAGAAAGCCCTGCGATTTGAATTGGCGCATAGGATGGTACCTGAATACTACCATCGCGATTAATGGATAATTTTTCTTCAGAATTTTCTTTGCCAAAGATTTGAATCAATAATTCATCGTCTGCACCCAACAAATAAGAATCAGGGACGGGAATGTTGCCGACTGGGGCGAAAGTGCTAATACTTGAGTCGAAAAGACTTAAGCCATAGCGAACAGGCAAAGACGGATCTCGCTCCTCTTTCTTTTCTTTTTCATCATCTAATTTGTTAGCCGGCTCAAGTTGCTCTGGCAAATCTTGCTCCGGAGATTGATCGAGCACTTCACTATTGGATTTTTCATTAAGCTGGTTGAGATCGAAGCCATATTGTTTCGCAATTTTCATTTGTTCGGATTTTGGCAGTTTTTTCAACTGAGCTATCATTGCAGGAGAGGGTGAGGCTGCATATAAAGGCATTGTAAAACTAAGTACAACTAAGGCAACCATCAACTTTTTAACTAAATTCAACACGCTTCTACTCCAGAATTTCTAGACATTTTCCGAAAAGTAACAACAAAAATCTTAATAGCTCTATGTCGCAGAACTAAAACTCTGTGCAAGTTATTTCAGAAAGAATCGCCATTCTACACGCCTTAGCGGGAGATAGGCGAGCCTTTTCCATGTTATCGTTTGTTACCGCGCAAAGATTAACCAACAACTATGATACGAACCAGTAACATATTAACTTGTCAATAAACATCAGACGGCACGCCAGAGTTAACCATTGCTTAAAACTGTTTTACACTCTCGCCACGACCGATTGCATAATAAACGAAGCCTTGCTCTTTCAATCTGGATGGTTCAAACAGATTTCGGCCGTCAATAATGACCGGATGTTTTAATTGTTGTTTTAACACATCAAAATCCG
>JAHJNE010000298.1 GCA_018820995.1 Gammaproteobacteria bacterium
ATTGCCGTAACCGGTTTGAATAGAGTGTCGTTTTGATCTGTACGTACTTGTACTTTTTCTTGAAGTGAAGTGAAGTGAAGTGAAGTGCAGCCACAATCGTGATAAGTCGTTATAAAAGATAAATTGTGATAAATGACACATCGTTTAAAACAACAAAGGGCCCGGAGGCCCTTTGTTTTTTGAACGAGTCTGAAACTTAATATTCCAAACCCAGCTCGTCATCTTCTTCTAAGTCCAACAATTGGCGTAGTCTTTTTTGCTCTAGCAGATCATCAATTTTGCGTCTGGCTTCGAGTTTATGTTTATTTTTACTTTCTTTGCCGCTTGTTTTACTAAGCTTTAGTTCTGCCGCTATATCAACGGCGTCATAGTCCCCAACGATCATTTCTGCCATTTATCGTTACTTCCATGGTTTTATTGTTATTTTACCTTTATTTCTGAAGTCGCTGGCTTGGCGCAACAAGCTGCGATCTTCATCTGACCCAAGCGTTTTAACGTTAAAATTTTCACCACAAAAGTGATTTATTTTCATGGTGACGATAAATTATATTGAATTGTCTGCTAAGTCGTTGCCTTTTATCGTAGTTCTCTGCTGATCCGCCGAAGTTAGAAGTTATTGAGGCGGAGACTTTGCTTATTTAGTGTGCAACCCCAGTGTGTTCCATTCGAACGATCCAGCGATCCATCCGGTATACTGCAACGTAGACACTGCAACTAACCAGGAGAAATACGATGCGTCATTGGATTATAGGTTTTGGAGCGCTTTGCCTTGCACAAAGCGCGTTAGTGCAAGCGAATCAGTGTGGTGATATTTTGGGCCATTCAATGCAGCAATTACGCAGCAAAGAAACCATTGATTTATGTGAAGAATTTAAAAATAAGACCTTATTAATCGTCAATACTGCCAGTAAATGTGGTTTCACTCCCCAGTTTAAAGAACTGCAGGCGTTGTCTGAAAAGTATGCTGACAAAGGTTTAGTGGTGTTAGGTTTTCCGTCTGATGATTTTATGCAAGAACATGACGACGAAGCCAAAACTGCCGAAGTTTGTTATATCAATTACGGCGTAAAATTCCCGATGTTTTCAACGAGCGCTGTGCGCGGCAGTGATGCCAACCCAGTATTTAAAGCATTAATTGCCAAGACCGGTGAAAAACCTTCCTGGAATTTTAATAAATATTTGGTCAGCAAAGACGAGCAAACAGTGCAGCATTTTGGTAGCAAAGTGAGCCCGGCCGATGCTGATTTTGTTGCTGCGGTTGAAAAGTTACTGAAGTAATCAAATTCGCCCCAGCATCGCGTTGGGGCAAATTTTCCTGATGTTGGTCGTTCTTTTAATCATCTCGCTTCGTGTTTCATCGAGTTGCTGAACAACCATCTTAATTTCAATCATTTACGATATCAGTTTACATTTCTTGCTGATAGAACGCTGCAATGACAACGACGAAACTTCACGACAAACGTCTTGTGTTTGCCAAACTGATTTGATTCAATGGCATTTGTTGATACCGCTACTTTATTAAGTTCTGAATTCGCCTGATGATGCTGAAATTTACTGCTCCACCGACTGATCCTACCGCCGCTATTCTGATTGTGATGCCGCGATTTTTGGGCGATGCCGTCACTGCAACTTCAGCGGTGCAGATGATCCGGGCCATTTATCCGCTGAATCCTATTTTTCTGCTGACTTGGCCGCATGTGGCACAGCTGTTTGTCGATCGAGATTTTTTTGGCTGCCAGGTGATTGTCGATGGCCGTTACGCCAAACCAAAACAATCGTTGTGGCGGGTAGCACGACAGCTGGCTGGTTACCACTTCAGCCGGGTGTACCATTTGCGCAATTCATTTAGTGATGCACTTTTATGTAGCTTAGCAGGCATTCGTGATCAAATTGGTTATGCAAAAAATGCTCGTACCCCTTTGTTATCAAAAGCTTTTAAATTAGATCAAAATTTCCATTATCAGTATCGCTACGGCAATCTGGTCAATCTGGCACATGATCAAATCTTTGCGAAGATGCCGCAAATTAGCCTGAATGCCGGTAAAAAATCTTTTGTTCAGTCCACAACGCCAAGTGAATCAAGCCCTGTAAAACAAGTGGTGGTGTACTTTGGTGGGCGCTACAAACTAAGCCGGCATTACCCATTTGAGTTGGCCAGTCAGGCCTTGTCTTTACTTGCTGCAAGTGTTGATTGCCATTTTGTGTTGTTGGGGGATCAGCAAGAGATTAGTGAAAATGCTGCACTTGCAGACTATCTGCAAGCACAGGGTATTGCGGTCAGCGACGTTACCGCCAAAACAACTGTCGCTGAACTGGCGGATATTATTCATGCCTCGAACTTGGTGTTTTCAATCGATTCCGGGCAAATGCATATTGCTGCAGCGTTAAAAGTCCCTTATGTGGCCGTGATAGGTTTTGGTACCAGTCCGTGGAGCTGCGTCGAACCTAAAGTAACTCATGGTATTCACCTGACCTGCAATAGTCAGGTGCTGGATCTGGATTTACAAATTTGTGAGATCAGTCCGCAGCAAGTGGCTGCCGCCGCAAAACAATTGTTGCTGCCAGTCGCATAGCTGCACGCCCCGTTTTTGAGAGCCCTGAATCATGCTTATGCTGGGCTCGCGAATACAGTTTGGCCTGATACGCCGTGAAGCACCCCTAATTTCAACAAGTACTGCAGCCATTCTTGTTGCCAGCGTACCAGCGACAAACTGCTGGTTGCGGTTGCATACCCCTGAAACGCCAGCTGTTTTGCCCGATGTGGGTTTTGCAGGTAGCTATCTAACTGTGATACCAGCGCGTCGGCGTCCGGCATCCCAATCAAGCCATTAAACTGATCAATAATCATATTGCTCAGGCCTCCAACGTTGGTGCTGACCACCGCACATCCTGCGGCCATCGCTTCTGCCAGACTTAATGATGTTCCTTCGGAGCCAATTGATGGCAACAGGACTAAATCATGCTGCAAATGAATTTGTAATGCCTCCTCCGGGCGATAACGGCAAATAGTGACTTGTGGCTGATTGGAAAATGCAGCTTTGATCTCGGTCTCGAGCGGGCCTTCACCGGCAAAGGTGACTTGTAAGGCTGGGTATTTCTGCAACAATTTTTGCACCACTGAAATGGCTAGTGCGATGCCCCTATAGTCGACAAAACGGCGGGCAATAAGCAAAGTTGGTGTCGCTAGGGGGTGTAGCCATTTTTGCTGCAGTTGCAATGGACTTATCACGCCAGCGCTGAAATTCATAATCACCCGCACCAGCGTTTTAGCAGGGAAGTTTTGGTATGAGCGATACCAATTGACGAAGTTGTGGTCAACACAGACCAGATTCCGGCAATGGCGGATGTAACTTAAATATTTGTGATGATTCAGCAGACTTTTGATATAGCCAAAAAAGCTATTGCGGGACGCCGGTTTATCCCATGACACACCATGTTGAATGGCAATGGTGCGGCGGAAATTGTTTTTCACATAATAACTGTCAGTCGCAAATATGATGCTGTCACTTTCGTCGTTAAATCTGCTGCGGATGTATTGAAATAACGCCAGTTTTTTCCGGTTGCCACGATAGGCGCCACAGTAAACGCCAATTACGGCAATCCCCTGATACATAGCGCTAAAATCAAAGTTTGCGGTTTGTACCACCACACAACGCTGACCTTCATTTTGCAGTAACCTGGCGAGTTGCAGTACATAATTTTCGATCCCGCCAAGCATCAGTTGTTGCGTATTCGGATCATAAAAATGGCGATAGACTAAATAGGTGGTGGCTGTTGAACTCGCAGAAAGTGCTGACATTTGGGTCCATCCGTTTTTTAGCAAAAATTGATTCGTGCCGACCATGGCGAGCGGCAGCCAAGGCTGTCGCAGTGTGCATTGTACTGTCGTGATTAAATGTAATTAATCACGCTTCTTTGTTTATATGTTGTAACTTTGGTTCACTGTTTTTTTGAATAAATTACCGAACAGTCTTGTTAGTGTGAAATTGAAAAAGTGGACAACTCGATGTTGTTTGAGAAGAATTTAATTAAGTTTATGATATTTAAAAGTATAAATTTTCCGTGGTCGCCATGGGGCCGTTAGATGGATTTCCTAGACTGGCATCATTCAATGATAATTTAATGTACAGTTAATGCATTTAATTAACTTTTACAGCATACAGTGCCACAGCATCATCGCTGGCTAGACTGAAACCGTGACAGAGCTTGATCGGCATCATCACAAGCACTACTATCAGTTCTGGTTATTAGGTTATTCCATTATAGAATATATGATTGAGGCTCAATTGCTGCTGACGATGCTTGCCGCGCTATTTATTGGATTGTGTCTGGGACTGTTTGGCTCGGGCGGGTCGATTATGACGGTCCCGGTGCTGTTGTATTTGTTAAAAATGCCGGAAAAAATTGCGATAGCGTCGGCTCTGGGCATTGTGGCGTTCATCAGTTTAGTGGCGTTACTCCCTTATCTTTACCGCAAACACTTACAGTGGGCGCTAGTGGCAAAGTTGGCTCTACCGGGGATTTTTGGTGCCTGGATGGGCAGCTTTTTGAGTTCATACGTGGCCGCTTATTGGCAAATGATGTTGCTGGCGGTATTGATGAGCTTCAGCGCAGTTAATATGTGGCGGCAACAATTGTGGCGCTGGCCATTGCAGCATAGTTGGCAACTCCTGTTCATTGGCACCATGCTCGGTGGGATCACTGGTTTTGTCGGGGTCGGTGGTGGCTTTTTAATAGTGCCGCTGCTGCTGGCCGTAACTACTATGAGTATGCAAGCCACTATCGCTACCAGTTTAGTGCTTATTTTCCTGCAAACCAGCAGTGGTTTTATCAGCCACTATCTGCAACTCCAACACCAAGGCGTGCAGTTGGATTTACCCCTGATTGCAACTATTGGTGGGCTAGGTGCATTAGGAAGTTTACTGGCAATGCCACTCAGCAAACACTTGCCACAGTCGTTGTTGAGACGGGCTTTTGCGGTGATGTTGCTGTTGCTGGGGGTAAGCCTGATTGTGCGTCAGTTCGGCTTGATTTAATCCTTTGTAGATGTAGCACTTTGTTGGTCTAGCCGATGACGAACCGGTGTGGGTTATTCATTTTGTTGTTTTAGATCACGTAGTGAAGCCTTTCCAGTATTATTGATTGGTTGAAAGCTTAAAATCGTGTATATTAGAAATATCTAAATTGGAGGTTTAATATGACTGTTGAAAGAGCAATTCTTGCCTTTGCCGGTGTCATGGTGTTGTTATCACTGGCACTGACTTATTACGTGCACCCGAATTTTGTCTGGTTGACGGCGTTTGTCGGCGCGAATCTATTTCAAAGCGCATTTAGCGGTTTTTGTCCGGCGGCGATGGTGTTGAAGAAAATGTTTGGTTTACCGACTGAAGCAGAGAAAGCCCGGGCAGCTTAATTACAGCTGCAGGGGTGATTTGCGATATCCGGGCTATTGGCTCTAAATGACGAAGTGGAATAGGGCAAGCAGCGAGTAGACGGGATTAACTTGGCGTAAAACCGCTGTCGTCAGCCGTCGCTTGTTCGGTCGCTGCGATACGGGCTAGCTCGTCACAACGCTCATTCTCCGGATGGCCGGCGTGACCTTTGACCCATTGCCAGTCGATTTGGTGTCTGCTGCTGGCGGCATCTAATCTCTGCCATAAATCTTTGTTTTTGACCGGTTCTTTGGAACTGGTGCGCCAGTTATTGCGCTTCCAGTTTTTCAGCCATTGGGTGATGCCAAGCCGGACATACTGGCTGTCCGTGGTCAGTACCACAGTACAATCTTCTTTTAAACTTTCCAATCCGACAATGGCAGCCATCAGCTCCATCCGGTTATTGGTGGTCAGTTTAAAGCCTCCGGCCATTTCTTTGAGGTGCTGATTATATTTGAGCACCACGCCATAACCCCCGGGACCAGGGTTGCCCAGACAGGATCCATCAGTAAAGATTGCCACAGTTTTACGCATCAATTTACG
>JAHJNE010000299.1 GCA_018820995.1 Gammaproteobacteria bacterium
CACCGTCGAAACCAACCTGTTGGAAGGGGCGGTGTTGGTGGTGGTGATTTTGTTTTTATTCCTGGGCAATGTGCGGGCGGCTATCCTCACCGCGTTGGTGATCCCGCTGAGTATGTTGTTTGCGATCAGCGGCATGGCGGCGAATAAAATGAGCGGCAATCTGATGAGCCTGGGCGCCATCGATTTTGGCCTGATTGTCGATGGCTCGGTGATTGTGGTCGAAAACTGCTTGAGGCAACTGGGGCTCGCGCAGCACAAACAAGGTCGGTTGCTGAACTTGCGGGAGCGCGCTGCGGTGGTGCTGGCGGCGACCAAAGAAGTGATGACCCCAGCCATGTTCGGGGTGTTGATTATCATGCTGGTGTATTTGCCGATTTTTGCACTCAGTGGTGTCGAAGGCAAAATGTTCCAGCCGATGGCATTTACCGTGATTGCCGCCTTGCTGGGCGCTTTGGTGCTGGCGATTACCTTTATTCCTGCTGCCATTGCGCTGTTCGTGCGGGGTAAAATTTCAGAGCATGAAAATGGCCTGATGCGGGCGCTTCGTCGTGGTTATTTACCCTTATTGCGGTTTTCACTGAAAGCCCCGTTGTTGTTGGCAACCTCAGCGCTGTTGTTATTGGGCGTGACCTTGTGGCAAGCCAGCACTATGGGCTCTGAGTTTTTACCCAAACTCGACGAAGGCGACATCGCAATGCATGCGCTGCGCATTCCTGGCACCAGCTTAACGCAGTCGGTGCAGATGCAAATGCAGCTGGAAGCTGAGATTGCTTTGATGCCCGAAGTGTTACGGGTGTTTTCCAAAATTGGCACGCCTGAAGTCGCCACCGATCCGATGCCGCCGAATGTGGCTGATACCTTTATTATCATGAAACCCCAGTCACAATGGCCAAATCCTTCCAAAACCAGAGCGCAGTTTGATCAGGAACTACGGTTATTGGTCGAACAAATTCCCGGTAATAAATACGAATTTACCCAGCCGATAGAAATGCGCTTTAACGAGCTGATTGCCGGAGTGCGGACCGATGTAGCAGTGCGCGTTTATGGCGATGATTTGGATGTACTGGGCGACATTGGTGCGCAAGTGTCGGCCGTGCTTGGCGCTGTGCCAGGCGCCGAAGATGCGCGGATGGAGCAAGCCACTGGCTTGCCGTTGTTGTCAATTGAACCGCAACGGGATCACTTAGCTTTAGTCGGCATGGATGTGGCAACCATGCAGCAGTTAATCCAAACCGCGATTGGCGGCCGGCAAGTCGGTTTCATCTTTGAGGGCGATCGCCGCTTTAAGCTGATGCTGCGCCTGCCAGAAGCATTACGCCAGGATCCACAAGCCTTGGCGCGGATCCCGATTGCCTTGCCGGTCGATAACATGGCCGAACTTCGGTACGTGCCATTGGGAGAAATTGCCACCATCGAAGAAATCAGTGGCCCAAACCAAATCAACCGTGAAAGTGGCAAACGTAATGTGATTGTGACCGCCAACGTCACCAACCGCGACTTGGGCAGTTTTATCAAAGAGGTGCAGCAGCAAATGGATCAGTTGGTGCTGCCGGAAGGATATTGGCTGGACTACGGCGGGACTTTTAAGCAGCTGCAATCGGCCACCGATCGCCTGATGATTGTGGTGCCGCTGACTTTATTGCTGATGCTTGGCTTGTTATACGGTGCGCTGAATTCAGTACGCGATACCTTGGTGGTGTTCAGCGGTGTGCCCTTGGCGCTCACGGGCGGCGTGTTTGCACTGCTGTTGCGCGATATGCCGTTATCCATTTCTGCCGCGGTTGGTTTTATCGCGCTGTCGGGAATTGCGGTGCTCAACGGTATTGTGATGATTAGTTTTATCCGGCAACTGCGTGAGCAGGGGCTAGTGCTGTTAGCAGCGCTGGAGCAAGGGGCAATGTCACGGTTGCGGCCGGTGCTGATGACCGCCTTGGTCGCCAGTCTTGGTTTTGTACCTATGGCCTTTAATACCGGCACCGGCGCTGAAATTCAACGGCCGCTGGCGACAGTGGTGATTGGCGGTATTGTTAGTTCTACCTTGTTGACTTTGTTGGTGTTGCCAGCTTTGTACCGGTTGATGAATTGGCAACGAACAACGCATAAAGCCGCTTTGCCTACATAAAAAATAACCTGCGCTGTGCACTTAATCTGTGACCTCATTTGGCTGCAGGATAAGTCGCACCGCGCTTTCGTCTCCGCTCAAGTTGTCAATTAAGTCGCCAGTTAAGTCGTCAATTAAATCGCCAATGAAGTAGCCGGTTATGTTGCATGGTCACGCCTGTCGTGGGCCGCTGCTAATAAAGGCGATTCTTCAGCATACATCAATCAATCCAATGGTCAGAGTAGCGTTTCTGCCAATTGCTTCCCATACTCTAGCGCAATGAAATTTGCGGATCATCGACACAGAGAAGGAGCTTTTTATGTTGGTTGTGTTTGTTCACGGCTGGAGTGTATCCAATACCGACACTTACGGCGGTTTACCAGAGGCGCTGCGTAAGCAGAGTACAGATATTACGGTCAGTCATTTATTCCTCGGCAAATACATCAGCTTTGCTGACGAAGTAAAAGTCGATGATATTGCCAGAGGCATGCAACATGCGGTGAATAAAGAGGTTTTGCCGCTGATTAAGGGCAATGAAAAATTTGCCTGCATCACCCATTCGACAGGCGGACCTGTAGTGCGTTGTTGGATGGATTTATATTTCAAAGACCAATTGCAGCTCTGTCCGCTGCAACATTTGATTATGCTGGCGCCTGCCAACCATGGTTCAGCACTGGCGCAATTAGGCAAAGGCCGGCTGTCCAGAATGGCCTCGATGGTGCAGGGTGTAGAGCCAGGAACCGGTGTGCTGGAATGGCTGGAACTGGGTAGCGAACAAAGCTGGCAACTGAATTTATCCTGGTTAAAGTACGCCTGTGTTGCAGATCAGTTTTTTGCGACTGTTTTAACCGGCCAAAGTATTGATCGCGCTTTGTATGACCATCTGAATTCGTACACCGGTGAAGTTGGTTCTGATGGTGTGGTGCGCGCCGCAGCCGCCAATATGAACTATGCACTGCTGCGGTTAGTGCAGCAAAAAGCCGGCAGTTTTGAAATTCAACGGTTCGAGCAACCTGAAAATTTTGCCTTTGGGATCTTGCCAGGACGGTCTCATTCCGGGGCTGACATTGGCATTATGTGCAGTGTGAAAGCCAACGATAACGGCAGCCACCCAACCTTACATTGGATCAAACAATGCCTGAAAGTCACCGATGCCGCGAGTTACAAGCTGCTGTGTAAAGATTTGCAGCAGCTGACCAGCACTACACAAAAAGACGAGTCTAAAAAAACTGAAACTGCCGGATTTCTATTTAAACGGACCTTTATTACCAGCCGTTACAGCATGTTGGTGTTCAGGGTGTGTGACGATCGAAATAACGAGTTAAACGACTATGATATCAAATTTACCGCCGGACGGGATTACAACGAAAATCATCTGCCTAGTGGCTTTTGTGTTGATCGGCAACGTAATCAGCGCAACCCCGGCAAATTAACCTACTACGTTGATTTTGATCTCCTCAAAAACTGGCTGGAAAAACCCAAACTTGCCGACTGCTTTGGTTTTAAAGTGCAAGCCCGGCCCAGCAGCGGTTTTGCCTATTATCAAATTGCTGAATATCGCGGTAGTTTTAAAGAACTGAGCCAGTATATCGCCGCCAATCAGACGCTGATGATTGAAATTGAGCTCAAACGCGTG
>JAHJNE010000300.1 GCA_018820995.1 Gammaproteobacteria bacterium
AACTGCACATGTTGTTGTAATTGCACACAAATCAACGTCAGCACCATCAGTAAATTAGCAGCAACAAAATTATGCGCGACCGCATTTACCAGTGGTAACTGCCACCAGACATTAATAATTCCAAGGCAAAACTGCAGCAGTAATAACGCCCCTGCAACCACAGGCAACCGCGACATGCCGGTTTGTGCACTACTTTGCAATAATCGAATTATAAAGCCACCGACCGCAAGTAACGTCAGCAAGGCGCCGAAACGGTGCGCGATATGAATAGTCTGCCTAGCTTGTTGACTCATCACGCCGTATTCATAATTATCGTGGCCTAAATGTAAATCGAAGGCCTCGCCAAATCGGAGTTGCTCCGACCAACCAGCCTGACAAACCGGCAATTCGACACAAGCCATGGCTGCGTAATTAGCAGAAGTCCATCCGCCTAAGGCGATTTGACCTAGAAGAATAACAACCACCAACCACCCCAAGCGCGCCAGACCGTTTTGCGCAGGTAGTGTCGAAGATGGTTTATGTTGCGGGGACGTCAATTGCCAGCGATAAATCATCAATAACGTCAGCAAACTAAAACCGCCGAGCAAATGTCCCATCACCACCAGCGGAAATAAGTTTAACGTAACAGTCCACATCCCAAGCGCAGCCTGAAACACTACGAGGCAAACGAGTACAGTAGGCAACAACTTAATTTTGCGCTGTTGCCGCCAACTAATGAAAAATATTGCTGCAATTAATAGCCCCAGGGAACCAGCAAAGTACCGGTGAACCATTTCATTCCAAGCTTTATGCGCTTCAAGCGGCCTTTCAGGAAAACGCGCTTCGGCTACAGCAACATGTACTTCATGTTGAGGGACTTTTAAGAACCCATAACAACCGGGCCAATCAGGACAACCGAGACCCGCATCTGTCAGCCGGGTATAAGCACCAAGTACAATCACCAACATTGCCAACACAATTGCTACACTGGCCAAACTACGGAGTAATTTCATGCTGGCCCCCGGTCATAGTTGATCAGTTTTTTTAAATCAGACATCACCGCTTTTCCTAACAGTGCCAACTGATTGGCATCTGCAGGGAATTGATATTGCAGCAATGCTAAGCCACTATGCTCGACCAGAACCATCTGTCCGGCAGCTATAACCTGAGATTTTCCTTGTTGGAAATGAAATTTCGGTGTGAGCTCTTTTGGGGCCACATCGGCCAGCACCACTAAGGTCAAATTGTCTTGTTTGCGGCCTAAAGCACTGTGGATTTGCGACATTAGGTTCAGCGTTTGCTTGCACGCAAGCTGGCAATCAGCAGGCGCTAAATAGACTAAACGCCAATGGGGTTGGTTCGGCGCAATCGCAGGCAACAATTGCACCTCTTCTTTTAGCCACTGACCTTTACTGTTCACGCCGGCTGAAAACCAACCCGATGAAAGCACCAATTGCGCCATAGCCAATGGCACCAGACAACAAGCAGCGAACAACCACAGAAACTTCTTTTTTGTCATTTATGTTTCCTTCTGATAACTGGCTGCCATCGCGACCATCACCACCGCAATGGCCAATAACAGCCACTGTAGTGCATATGCGCGATGTTTTTCTGGTGGTAAAACCACCGCTTGGTAATGATAACGAAATGGACTTTTTTCTTGATAAAATACGCCATGAAACAGTGGCTGACTGACCGTTGTTGCGAGCGATGGCACATCAATGGTTTGTACCCGCATTGGCCATGTTCCAGTTTCCTCCAGATTATTGCCAAGGCGAAACGCCCCTAATTTCGTCCGAAGCACGCCTTGCAGGTCAATTTGAGTTGGGATTTTAATCTGCGGTAATTGTTGTCTGCTGTCCGGCGCTGCCACCCAGCCTAAGTTGACCAACAGCAATTGAGTAGATGGCTCGGACCTCATTGTTGGCTCGGTCAGCACTCGCACCGGGATCAGCACGTCGTACCCCGCCTTACCCTGCCAGATTTGATTGTCGACTAACCAAACGATAGGCGACTGCCAATCTGCGGTTCCGCTCAGTGGCGCCCCATCCAAAGCCGCTTCGGTATAACGGCTTAATTCCGCAAATGCTGGTGCGCCTAGTTGCTGCCAGTTCTGAATTTGCGTCAGATGCTGCTGCTTTTCCTCACCCCGTTGCCATTGCCACAGCGACAACTTGATTAACAGACAAAAAGCAGCCAAAGTGACCACTATCAACCACCAGCGCAGCACAAAATCCTGGTTAAACAACCGGATCTGCATCTGCGACTCCTGTAACCTGAGGTTTTATGCTGATCAAATTACTACTCATTGCGCTACTGCTCTTTATAGTTTTTAATCTTTTCCGCGCCTTATGGCTGATGCTGAAAAACGATCCGGAACAAGTCAGTATGTCTAAATTTCTTGGTCGCCGGGTGTTGGTTTCAGTCCTCGTCATGATATTTATCGTTCTGGCACTTTCGCTCGGCTGGATTAGCCCACATCAGCGACCGTATTAGTCGTTCAGCGTCGGCAAGACCAAAAAGCCAGATAGGTGTTAGACACCCATCTGTAGCTTGCCTTTGTCACTACAACACGTATACAAACACGAACAGGCACAACCACACTACGTCTACAAAATGCCAGTACCAAGCGGCAGCCTGAAACGCAAAATGCTTGTGCGCAGTAAAATGATTTTTCAGCACAATTCGTAGCAACATCACTAACAGGAAAATTGCGCCAAGTGTGACATGCATGCCATGAAAACCTGTCAGCAGGAAAAACGTATTGCCATAAATACCAGAATCCAGTTTTAGCCCTAGATCCTGATAGGCATGCATATATTCATAGCCTTGGAGTACCAAGAAGGTCGCGCCTAATAACACCGTCAACAACAGCATCAGTTTTAATTGGCCCCGTTTATTTTGCTCCATCGCCGTATGGGCAAATTGCAAAGTCACAGATGAGGTCAGCAGAATAATGGTGTTGTAAAGTGGTAAACCTTGCCATGGCATTGCCGTTGTTTCAGTGCCGCCAGGCGTTTTAATCATCGGCCAATGTGCACTAAAATCAGGCCACAAAATGGCCGCAGTCATAGCGTTGTTACTGGCACCATCCAGCCACGGCATTGCAATTAATCTGGCGTAAAATAAAGCGCCAAAAAATGCAAAAAAGAACATCACTTCAGAAAAAATGAACCAGCTCATTCCCTGACGAAATGAACGGTCCATTTGTTTGCTATACAGACCGCTCATCGATTCATCAATTACATTCCGAAACCAACCCACCAACATAAATATTAGAATCGCCACACCGGCGATCAGCAGATAACTGCCATAACCTTCTTTGCCTCGGGTGACTTCATTCACTAAATGTCCTGCGCCAAAAGCGATTAAGAACAAAGCGACAGCGCCGACAAAAGGCCACGGACTTTGTTCGGGTACATAGTATTTTTCGTAAGCGTTACTCATGATTGCCCCCTGTTGGGATCAGAGCTGCCACTGTTTCAGGCTGACTATGCTTGGTCATGTCGTACAAGGTGTATGACAAAGT
>JAHJNE010000301.1 GCA_018820995.1 Gammaproteobacteria bacterium
AATCCACTTGGCCGGAACTTAGTGCTGCGCCCACACGTTGAGGGCCATCGTGACCTAATACCAATTTTACCTGGTTATGTTGTCGATCAGGCAGCATGTTTAATGCTTGCAGACTTCGCTTGCCAGCCAGATATAACCGTTGCCGCCTTTCGCCCCGGCTAATCATATCCAAATTAATGTTCAGCACTTGTTGTTCAACTGGTACCAAAGGCTTAGCTAACCAAGCTTTGGCACCATCTAATCCCTGCTCTTCGGCATCGGTCGCAATAAATATATAGGAAAACGCCGGACAACTTTGATTGAGCCTTGCCGCGAGATAGAGCAGTCCGGCGACGCCCGACGCGTTGTCATCTGCACCATTAAAAACTTTCGAACCCGACTTTGCCAAGTGATCGTAGTGTGCCGTAATCACCACATAAGCATCCGGAAAACGACAACCGACGATTTTAGATACCAGATTCACTCCTGAAGCTTGGCTAAAGAAGCCGGTTTTGAATTCAAATGGCTGCCGAAAATCCGCAGTGATCGGTTGCAAATTGATTTGTGCAAAACGATCAACAATGTACTGCTCGGCAAGCTGATGCCCGGCAGTCCCGGGAAAACGTCCCGCCATTTCATCTGCTGATAAAGACTGTAGATCCAGCCACGCTTGCTGAAGTAGCTGCTCGCTGCACATGCTCTGTGGCGAGATGAATACAAGCATCGTAGCGCCCCATAAAGCGAACGCACGCACAACTGGAGCTCGGTATTTTTTATCAGCCCATTGCGACACTTGACGAGCGAAAGCTAAAACTGCTGCGAGCGAGCCGCCTGGGCTTTTAAACTTGCTTAGCAATGGCATTTAACAAATCCAATTTCGACTGATAACGACGGCGTTCAGCCCCTGGTTCCACGGACTTTTTCGCCGATTGCAGATAGCGTGACGCTGCAGTTAAGTCACCTTTGAGTAAATAGCCGCGCGCCATGCCAAACAAAGCCTCAGGTGTATTGGGTTGCAACCGCAGGCTCTGCCGATAATGATGCAACGCAGTATCTGCGTCTTGTCGCTCAAACGCTTCATTACCTAACATCACGAAATAAAATGGGTTCGACAATCGTTTTTTAGCAACTTTGGCTTCTAGATCTACCGCTTGTTCTGGACGTCCGGTCATGCGGTACAACATCGCCAGATTTGCCATGGTATTGGTATGATTAGGTTCTAGCACTAAACTATGCAAATAAACTTGTTCAGCAGCTGAGAACAGCTGTTTTTGCCGATAAAGCACCGCCAGATTATTCCAGTTACCAGACAATTCGGGAGCAAAATGAATCGCAGCTTTTAAATACTGGTACGCTAAATCGTCATTTTGAACGAGCATCGCATCGGCAGCTTTATTGTTATAGAACATCGAAATAATCGCATTGCGATTAATTTCTGTGGTTTTCAGCTTTGACCTCGATGGTACGCGATCAAAGTCGATCAAAAAACTATTTCTCCGATAGACAATTTGCCCAACACCCGCGAATTTAGAATCCGGATTCACGACCAGATTGACATGGCCATTGAGCAAGCTATTGCCCGAGCGGGTGATCCAATACTCGGGCACTTCAACATCCTGAAATCTAGCGTCAAAACCCAACGCATTGGCCAGGCTATAAGCCAGAATTGTCAACGACAAGCAATTCGCCTGTCTTTTTAACAAGGTCTGATTGGCCACCAAAGTCGCGGAATTTACATACTCGAGCGAGTCATTCTTATCGTCAAAAATAAAATTAATTAAAGCCGTACTGCGGTCTTTTGGGTCGCGATGCATCATAACCCGCTGTTTCAACTCCCGAACCACATCATTAGGTACTGCAAAAATCTGCTCAGGCGTTTCAATGGTGGAGGTTGGTTCAGAAAATTGTTGATCAACGAATAAATTTATACTTGGTTCAGAAAACTGCGGTTGCTTGGCCGCATTCTGGCAGCCACTCACTAGCATAACAGTCATAGCAAGCAGGCAGAGACTGAACGTTTGACAGCGAAAATTGCGGTTCATACATCACCTCAATCTGAAAACGATTCTTATGAAGTGTACACCGAGAATACCGATCGGGTAATAAACCAGCAGTATCCGATTTGTCACAAAGCGTTTCGGTCTGGACTGAAATCAGGACAGGGATAAAACAGAGGGCAAGTATATAGAGGGACAGGCTGTTATTTAAGGCCATCAACTTCAGGTTTAAACAGGTGGCAACAATCCGGAAATTAAGGAGCCATTCATCACCTAAAGGTCGATGAATAGCATTCGGCTCAGATGTTTTACCATATTTTAGACACAAAAAAACCAGCTTAAAAGCTGGTTAATTTGGTGCCTAGGGGGGGACTCGAACCCCCACGCCGCGAAGCGCTAACACCTGAAGCTAGTGTGTCTACCAATTCCACC
>JAHJNE010000302.1 GCA_018820995.1 Gammaproteobacteria bacterium
TTTAAAATGGTCAAGATCCAGCATCATAATACTTAGCGATGTCTGTTGACGAGACACCCTGGATATCTCCACATCCAGGATCCGCATAATCTCGCGCCTGTTACTGAGGCCTGTCAGCTCATCGGTGGTCGCCATTTTCTCTAGCTGGGCGGTGCGTTTTTTCACTTCGGCTTCCAGCCGCTGGTTTGATTCCTCCAGCTGCTTTTCTGCTTGCTGCAATTCAGTTATTTTCTGCTGCATGCTGCGCCGACTCGGAAAACTGATAGCTTCTGGCAATAAATGCCACAGCATCACGGCAGTCACCATGGAAATAATGCCGGTCAAAAATTTAATAATGCCGTGGATGTAGTAGTAGCCATTCCAAATGTTAATGAGCCCTAATAAATGGGTAGCGCCGCAGAAAAAAATAAAGCCAGCAAACATCAGAAATAACCAATCAAATCGCAAATCATCCCTGGATTTGACCAGCTTCACTAACGCAATTGGAATCAACATATAAGCGGTAAAAGTGAGTAAATCGCCGCCAACATGTAAAAAAAGAAGATCGCCACGCCATAGCAGACAATGACCATGTGGCATGAAGTTTCCGTTAAAAATTTCTTTAATAAAGTCCACTTTTGCTTCCCTGTTACTGCTTTGAAACTTATTCAAATCAAGGCCACTACCATCATGGCGCGCCGGATCGTGATTAAAAATACGGAATATGACTGTGCGATGATTGGCTGTTTACGTTTCACAATACGATACAGCTTAGCGCATCTTTTGGCGTTGTAATTCAGTAATCATAGATATACTTTTTTTCTTACACTGTGCTATCCATGCTTCAAACTCCTTTTTTTCGAACAGATTTTTATCCAAGCTTAACCTGACGATAGAACACTGGTGACTTCGCTTTGGCTTCGGTATAACTAAAGGAGAAAAGGAATAAAACGAGATAAAAATGACGACACCTATTTTTCGTTTAGCGGCACAGCTTTGTGTCGCAGATCGATGTAAAAAGTCTCTAACTAAAGTCAGATCAGACAATTGAAAGTCAAATGCACCAGACAATGCAAAATATCGCGGCAGTGTTGCAACAGCATCAACTTGGTTTTCAATCGGTGTTTAAATGCACTTTGATGCAGGCCGACATTCAAGATTGGCCAGCTGCAAATACCGTTTACATTCAGTATTTTAACGCTCCGTTACCAGCCAGAAGTGCCTTTGCCGCTAGTGGCTTAGCCTTAGGCGCAAAAGTAGAAGTGGAATGTATGGCACAACTTTAATTCAATCTCATCAGGTAAGCTGCTGCATGTTCAGCAGCTTATTTACTTTAAAAACCACCACACTGCGATGAATTCCACCAGCACCTTAAGTGTGCAGCAACTGCAAGCCAATCATCCCAATCACAAAGCCCAGAATGGCACCAAGCGGCGGACCCCAGTGTTTTTCCAGTTTAATTTGTGGTGCGATATCCTGAAAAATACAATACAGAATACCACCAGAGGCATACAGCATTAATCCCGCCAAAATTTGTGGCTCTGCTGCCAACCAATAAAAACCAATCAAACCGGCGGCTGGTCCAAGTAGCGCCATCAGGAAAAATTGCCACAGGGTTTTACTGGCAGCAAAATTACTGTTGGCGCTTAATTCGCGGTAAGCATTAAAACCTTCCGGGAAATTTTGCAGCGCAATCAGCACGACCAATAACAAGGCATGGGAGTCTCCGGTGGCAAATGCCGCGCCCAGTGCAATCGACTCAGGGATAAAATCAGACAGCATCGCCGCCAGCTGACTTCCAGAACTGGCGCTACGCTGCAGCAGAATATCCAGCGCCATAAAACTTAAACTGCCGGCAATAAAACTACTCACAGCAGGGACCATTGTTAAATGTTCCAGACCATCTGGTACCAGCACCAACGCCACTGCCGACAACAGCGCGCCAGCCCCCAGCGCCATCACACTGTGCCGAAACTCCTGCTCCAACCAGCTTGACGCAATGTTTTCATAACGTCCGAGTAAGGCACCCAGCCACATGGCAAGGCCGGCAGCCCAACTCAACACCACCACGCTCAGTATCAGATACATCACTACTCCCTTATAAAACTGAACCTGCCAGCCATTTGATCTGCTGAACTCCTAACCAGAAAAATACGCAACCTGCAAAATACAAAACCCGTGGTTCAATGACCAGAATCCAAAAGTAGCCCACAAGCTGATGAATATTGCGCCGGCTGCTCACAACAAGCTTATTTGCGCAATAGCCGCCAACGAATGTTTGTTCCTAACTTTGCACATCGGTGTACAATAACTAAGCTGCAAAATAACAAGGATTTACCTCAATTGGATTTGAATAAAATTGCTTTTCGCATCAGTGTCATCGCGTTGTTCACACTCAGCCCGCTTGCCAATGCGCAACAAATACCTCAGGCCACAGCGCCACAACCAGAGCAGTTGCAAGTCCGGATCGCCCGGATTGAACAAGGCCTGTTATTGCCCGTTATCCAAAAAGGCCAGGCCAATCCAAAAATGACTTTAGCGGCGCGCATGGCGTACCACAAAGTGCCGGCGGTCAGTATTGCCCTTGTTGATGATGGAAAAATTGCCTGGGTGAAAGGGTATGGCGTACTTGACTCGGCAACACATCAGGCTGCAACCCCAACCACACTATTTCAAGCCGGGTCTATTAGCAAACCTATCACCGCGCTCGCTACTTTAGCATTGGTGCAACAAGGTAAATTGTCGCTGCAGCAAGATATTAATCAACAACTGCGTTCGTGGCAGCTCCCAGATAATGATCTGCAGGCGGTGAACAAAGTAAACTTACGACAGCTGCTCAACCATAGCGCAGGGATCAATGTGCACGGCTTTTATGGTTACGCCAAAAACGATAAAATCCCGAGCCTGGTGCAAATACTGGATGGCCTGCCACCGGCGAACTCAGCACCGATCCGCGTTGAAAAAATACCCGGCACCATCTGGCAATATTCAGGTGGTGGTTATTCAATGATTCAGCAACTGATCAGTGACGTCAGTCAGCAACCCTTCGAGACGTTTATTCAACACACTGTCTTTGCGCCGTTAAAAATGCAGCACAGTCTGTTTGATCTGAATATGCCCGATGCAAAGCGCGCACAAAATGCCGTCGCCCACAATAACACCGGCACTGCGATTGCGGGCAAATGGCAGCGTTATCCGGAATCTGCCGCCGCCGGGCTTTGGACCACCGCATCCGATCTGGCTTTAGTGCTGATTAACGTCCAGCAATCAATCACAGGTCACTCTGATTTAATTTTAAATCGCGCTACCACCACCGACATGCTGACGCGGGGTCTGGGTGAATATGGTTTGGGCTTTTTTGTCGAGGACTTACCTACAACCACCAGTTTTAGTCATGGCGGAGGCACCACAGGCTTTCGCTCGCAACTATATGGGTACACCACGACGGGCCAAGGTGTTGTGATTATGACCAATAGCGACAACGGCACTGATTTAATTAAAGAAATTTTGCCCGCCATCGCCGCCGAATACCACTGGCCGGAAACCCATATTATTGAAAAATAAGCTGCTTGAATTGCAAGGTTTGGCTACACCGCAATACAGATGAAAAAAGGCGCGATACATCGCTTATCGCGCCTTCTTTTGAACACTAACCTAAGCCGGTACGCCAAAGATTGGCTTCAAGTTGACGCCTTTTCACCAACCCAGAAGTGACTGGCCAATACTTTTTCATTTCCACCAGTTCATCGGCCACCGCCAACAGCAATTGCTGAACTTCAGCGGCCGATTTGCCTTGAGTCCGTGCTTGTTCCGCTTTATCCAGCCACTGACGGATATTGGCCATTTCTTCTCTGCTCTCGCCGCTCAGCGCCGGACCCCGGTTGTACACCAGGCTCACCAGCACCGACCGACACACCTCAGGTAGACTTGCCAGCGACGGATAGGCATTTAACGTTTTTTTATAAAACTGCGGCAACGTCTCACTGACAAAAACCTGCCATGCGGCATGAAACGGGACTTCAATCACCATTGATTTGAGTTCATTCGCGCGATCGGCACTCCCTCTTTTACCAATGTCTTTACTAAGTTCTTGTAACGTTGCGCCGGGTAAAAAATCGCCCCAGCTGGTCATTAGTTCGCTTTGGGTGTGAAAGTGCAAATCGTAGCCGACACCAATAGTGATACCACTGGCACCACCTGGATAATGCGGCCAACGGGTAATTTTTTGGTAATACCCCAGACCACCGGTTTCTTCCAGCGCAATAAATGCGACTCCGTTAGTATCTAGCAACGCAAACGGTTTCGGTTGAGCGTCCAGCCAACCCCACAAAGTTTCATCCGCCAGGCCTGTCGCTGCTTGTTTCGCCACCTCCTGCGCATAACGGATGGCCGCTGTGGTGCCGGGGCCATAATCTCCGTCGACGTTGAGCATGGCGCCAACTTTATTTAATAAACTTTGCAAGGTACTGACATCTTTACCTTTACTGCCGGGTGTTAACCTTGGATACGTCATTTTACTTTCTCCATAAAAAATGACTGGTAACAACAAATGTAAAAGCCAACGACCGACGTTTTGACAACAATCGATTTTTAAAACAGTGGCTTTTACAAAAACAGCGGCATCCGCAACGAGTGATTCTTTAGGACAGGTAAAGTGCACAACGGGTAACGCAACTTACCACAGCATCAAAAAGACAACGCCGAGAAAACTCTCAGGGCAATTCAGGCAAATCTGACATGACAGCAGACAGAAACAACAGGCTGAACCCGCAGCAGATAGCGGACCACTTCAACCTTAGTTGGTTTTAAGCTTTTGTCCAAAAACCACCTTGGTAAAATGACTTATTGTGGGTGAAATTGGTTGGTTGCCGCGCTTTTTACTGCAATGGTGTGCGCCCATCTGTGGCAAGTGAGCGTGAAGCGGCCATAAGTTTCAGATCATCTCCCCGTTCGGTATAGGCACTTTGTGCTTCTAATATATGTGCTGAATATGCGGAAATATCCAGCGGTAACTGCACACTAAAACAACTGCCAACATTAACTTCGCTATGGAAGGTGATTTTCCCAGCCAGCACCATTTCAACCGCAGACTGCACGATATGTAGTCCCAAACCAGTACCACCATTGTTTCTTTTGGTGGTGAAAAATGGCTCAAACACCTTATCGCGATCGACTTCAGCAATACCGTGCCCATCATCTTTGACCTGCATTTCAATCCAGTTTGCAGGCTCCTCAAGCCGAATTACCTGCACCGTCACTTGCCCCGCCTCCCCGGGAAAATAGCCATGCCGAATGGCATTGAGTACCAAGTTCGTCAGGACCTGAGCAAAAGAGCCCGGATAGCTATCCATTTCAATATCCAAAGCACAGTCAACAGTGACGTTGATGTTGGTGTTTTTCCAGCAGGAGCGCAGGCTAAGCAGCACTTCATGCAGATATGCCGCGACATTAAAACAACGACGCTCCGCCGAAGATTGATCCACGGCCACTTGTTTAAAACTCTGAATCAGCTCAGCAGCACGTAAACAGTTATTGCAAATAAGCGACGAGCTTTCGGATGCCAACGTAAAATACGTTAACAGTTGTTTATGTGTCATGGTTTTATTTTTGAATAACTCATCGTAGCTATTGGTTTCATCTCGAAGCAAAGTCGAAGCGGTCAGCATAATGCCCACCGGGGTATTAATTTCATGGGCGACGCCCGCCACCAGTTTACTCAGCGATGCCAGCTTCTCAGACTTGACCAGCTCTTCCTGAATTTCTTTTTGTCGTAATAATGCCAGCTCTGCCTGCGTCTTCGCTGCGATCAAGGCTTGCCGGTCGGCAAGTTGTTGTGTGACATCCCGCAACATCAAGGTAATGGAAACCCCTGGCGCTAACTCTGTAGCCGACATGGTAATTGCGACCATGCGCTGCGTTTGATGACCTTTAGTAAATGCAGCAATGATCGTTCTGCCTTCATCGTTGGTTACCTGCAATTGCTGCAGGTAATCCGACGGGTCGCCAGGTGTGACATCCAAAAGTTCAGGCAATGACATGGCTAATAGCTGCTGTTCATCCACCCCAAAAAAGTCGACTGCCATCTGATTACAACGCTCCAGCTTGCCATCAGGCAGAATCACCAGCATTGGATCTGGTGTGCTATGAAACAAACTAGTTAAATTAACTTGTGCCTGCAATGCCCAGGCTCTTGCTGTCAATATCCGGCGTAGAAAACTCAAAAATAACACCGCGACCACAACAATTGCTGGCATCAACAATAAAGCGCCGTATAGCAAAAACTGCAAAGCATGCGCATTCTGTGTTTCAGTTGCAGTACGCATTGCTTTGGTGGTCGCCGCAATATGCGATTCAAGGATCTGCAATGCAGCTAACGCGTCGCGATCACTGACTTTCACTTGCGCATCAATGGCATCAGAAAGAGCACCGATTTGAATCAGCTGCAAAGTTTTTTGGTAGCTGAGTTTATACTGGGTAAAGGTATCAGCAAGTTGTGTGATGGCTTGTTGACTCGCAGGGTCATTAAACATCGATCGCAACCCCGCTAAATCCAGGTCCAGTTGCTCACTATTTTTTTCAATTAAGGGTTGGTACTGTGTGATGTCGCGGCGTAATACCAGGTTTTTAAAGTTATGAATAAATCCACCATACCCCCAGTGCGAGCGCACTGCAGAAAGGCTTGCGGTCATCTTTTCATTTTGGTCACTGTACTGCCGCCAAGTCTGATCAACCTCTTCAAAACCTTTAAAACTAAGAAATAAAAACACAATAGACAACAGCACAAGCATCGTGAACGCGAGCGCCAATAGCCAGTGCTGCCGATTAAACGGGACATCCTTGTACTTCATAATGTTTATCCCTCTACACCAGTGCGATGCAACATGCTTGGATCTGATGATGTTCCTATTATTGTAAGTGTAGTTAGCAAAAAATAATGTACCAAACATCAGTGCATAATAATTGATTCACTTTGCCCCCACAGCTGTCGCTTCAGACCACTAACAAGTATTGATCAGAGGAAAAAGCCCTCACTGACAAACACGAGTCATCGAGCGGCTTGATGTTGACTTTTTGGCTCTGCGATTTGCGAGCAAATGACGAAAAGAGTGTGAATGGTGCAGACGCAAGTCGTAGATCTAAATTGTGGAGCAAGGCGACAAATATCAGGGTCGACACTTAACGCTCACTCCACGCCCCTTTATTTATAAATCCGGCAATACATCACCCGGTTTTTGCTTTCTAAAATCTTCCGGAGCTAACGATTCGGTCAATTGAAATACCCCTTGATGCACCACGCGTTTGAGCTCAATTTCAATCATCAGCGTCTGATTGGCGGCGATATACTGGCTCAGTTCTTTAAAACTACCGCGATATTCAGCAATTTGATAATAGGCAAAACCGCTGCTGGGCCGGGCTTGCACTTTAAAACCAAA